>CAMODP010000013.1 GCA_946611445.1 uncultured Eubacterium sp. | reverse complement strand
CAGTTGGTAGAGCAGAGGACTGAAAATCCTCGTGTCTCTGGTTCGATTCCGGAACCAGGCACTTTTTATAAGGAGCATTAGCTCAGGTGGTAGAGCACTTGACTTTTAATCAAGTTGTCCGGGGTTCGAGTCCCCGATGCTTCATGAAGCGCAGACTGCCGTGTATCGCGGCAGTTTTTTTCTTCTTGTGTTTGTCCATATTACAGGCTATACTTGGAAGAGTATATTTTCTTTAGAATATTTCAGGAGGATTCCGGATGCCTTTTGATCGGGAATACGAAACAAGAGAGGAATACAGACGCAGACGGTCATGGGAGCGCCGCATCAAAAAGAAGCTGCTCAGAGTCGTCACTGTGATTGTCCTGCTGCTGGCAGCTCTGATCGCGCTGGTCCTTCTGCTTCTTCTGCGCGGCAGAATGGCTGTCATGAATGAGGAATACGGCACGACGGCCAGCACGTCATCGTTTGCGATGCAGTTTATCGGGGAACGGACGGAGGCGCCGACGCCGACACCGGAGCCGACACCGGAAGAGGTGCCGGAAGAGGCAGAACCGGATTACGGGGAAGTACCTTACATTTCCACGGATTACATGTGGAGCGCGAACGGCCTGATGATCCGGCTGGCTGACGGTGCGACCGTATTTGAAAAGAACAGCGAGGAAAAGATCTATCCCGCTTCGATGACCAAGATGATGACAGTCCTGGTCGGGCTGGAGAACCTGGAAAACCTTGACGACACCTATATGGTTATGGCCAATGAGATTGATGCCGCCTACGCGGAGGATGCCACGCTTGCCGGTTTTTCTTATGGCGAAGAGGTATCCGGAAGAGATCTGCTGTACGGCGTCATGCTTCCGTCCGGAGCCGATGCGAGCTACGCGCTGGCCGATTATATAGCCGGCTCGGAGTGGGACTTTGTCGCTCTCATGAACCAGAAGGCTGCCGAGCTGGGAATGAATGATACGAATTTTTCCAACTGCACCGGTCTGCAGGATGAGAATCATTATACGACCTGCGCCGATCTGGCAAAGCTGATGGAATACGCGCTGCAGGATGAGATGTTCAGGCAGATCTTTACGACCAGAGTGTATACGACATCAAAAACGGCAGAGCATCCGATGGGCATCACGATCAGCAGCCGTCTGTTTACGTTCCTGACACAGTCTACACTGGATAACGGTACGTCTATCATCGGCGGCAAGACCGGCTATACCGATGAAGCAGGTGACTGTCTGGCCAGTCTGGCCCGAGCAGAGGACGGGATGGAGTATATCCTGATCACCGGCGGTGCCTGGGCAGACTCCGGCAACCCGAATATTGATGACGCGGTCTACCTCTACGGCCAGCTTCCGGGAACCGGCGGAAATGCTGACATGATCGCGATCGGTGAAGGATATTGAAAAAAAACTATACATACATTCTGAGATGCGCGGACGGTACGTTTTACACGGGATGGACGAATGACCTGGCGCACCGGATACAGACACATAATGCCGGCTGCGGAGGAAAATATACCCGCAGCCGGCGTCCTGTAGAGCTGGTATATTTCGAGGAACATGCCACCCGCGGAGATGCCATGCGCCGTGAATGCGAGATCAAAAAGCTGAACAGATCAGAGAAAGAGAAGCTGATCGATGAAAAGAGGATCCGGGCCTGAGGGCTATACATATTACGCGTTTATCAGCTATAAGCATGTGGATGAAAAATGGGCGATATGGCTGCAGAAGCAACTGCAGTCTTATCGCCTTCCTTATTATACGAGAAAACACCACCCGGATCTTCCTGAAAGACTCACGCCGGTTTTTCTGGACAGGACCAATCTGATTCCGGGAATACTGGATGACGGACTCAGGGACGAGGTGCAGGCCTCAAAATACCTGATCGTGATCTGTTCCCGGAGTGCGAATGAAGAATCGCGATATCTGGATGACGAGATCGGTTACTATCTTGAAGGAGGCGCAGATCCCTCCGGGATCATTCCCTTTATTGTAGATGAATCCAGACAGCCGGAAAAAGACTGTTTTCCGGCGCGGCTGCAGGAGCTGTGCGGGGAAAAAAGCATCCTGGGCGCAAACATACATGAAAACGGCAGGCGGAATGCCCTGCTGAAGGTCATTGCCCGCATGCAGGGCATTAAACTGGAGGAAATGGAGAGTGATGACCGCCGCCGCAGGAAAAGGACTGCCGTCCGGTCTCTGCTTGCCGCCGGGACGGCTCTCATTGTGCTGACGGCCGGCGCCTGGTACTGCTGGGATTATTATGTTCCGAAAACGGCATACTATGCTGATTACGCCGAGCGATTCGGGGTGCCGGAAGGAATCGGCAGGATGTCAGGACAGGAGGCAAAACGCTCGTCGGACCACTATGTGATAGTGTCATCTCAGAGAAAGGTGAGAGAGCTGCGGCATGAAGACGGATACGGCCGCCTTTATGCGCCGGATGCCTACGAGGACCGTGAGAGACCGGCAAAAGCCTTCTATGAATATGAAGAAGACGGCAGTCTCCACAAGGTTACCTGGCATGATGAGAATGACATTCCGGTACTGGTGATGGACTATGTCAACAAAAATACCGTAGATCTTACGCAGTACAGGGAATCGGATGCTTATGCAGAGGCGGCTTTCATGAATTCGCATCTGACGTCGAACGGTGAGGAGCTGAACCAGCTGAATGAACAGGTCAAAACCGGGACCAGGAGTTCTATCGTCAGGCATCTGGTAGACTATGATGAAGACGGCTATGTGCGGGAGATACGGTATGTCTCGAACCCTGTACTGAATCTGTCGGCTTCTGATGCCGACGGGATCGGGGGAGTCCGGTATGTGCGGGATGAAAAAGGCCGCGCAGTCCGGCTGCAGTACCTGGCCTGCACCGGGGAAAGCCGCAGTGCCTCAGCCGCGGAAGAGTATGAGCCGGTCAGCACCCGGGGAGGCATAGCGGAAATCCGCTATCAGTACGATGACAACGATGACCTGGTGTCCTGTACCAGCATTGGCCCGGAGGGGAGACCGGTACGGAATGCCAGGAACTTTGCCGCCGAGAGCATAGACTATGACAGCTGCCACAATGAAATCAGAAATACCTATTTCGGAGAAGACGGGATGCCGGCGGAATCTTCAGAAGGCTGCGCTGTGATAAACAGGACAGTGGATGAACGGGGCAGTATCATAGCGGAAACCTATCTGAATGCGGATATGGAAGAGGCGCAGCTGGTCTACGGGTACAGCAGGGTGGAGAGAGAACTTGACGAGAATGGGAATGTTCTCAGGGAAGCCTATTATAATTCGGAAGGAGAACTGACGCCGGACCTGAATAATGTTGCATTCCTGACCTGTGCGTATGACAGTGAGGGACGCATGACAGAAATGTGGAAATACGGCGCGGACGGCGCTCTGACTACGGACAGCAGCGGGAAAGCAGGCGTCTGCAGTGCGTATGATGAGAGGGGAAACCGGATAAAAGCGTCCTATTTCGGAACTGACAGAGAGCCGGTTCTGAACGCGGAACAGATGGCATCTTTTACAGCGGAATATGATGACAGGGGATTACTGGTTCTGGTCAGCTGTCAGGGGACAGACGGGCAGCCCGCGGTATGTTCCCATGGCTACGCGCAGATGGCATTGGAGTATGACAGCCGGGGCAATCTGTCCAGAATCCGGTATCTGGACACAGCCGGGGCCCCGATGCTGAATGCAGAGGGTATAGCAAGCGTCGAAAAAGAGTGTGACGAGCGCGGGTTCATCACCCGGCTCAGCTATTACGGAACAGACGGAGAAGCGGTCCTGAGCTATGAAGGCGCGGCCTCCCTGGTACAGGAGTATGATGACTACGGCAATCTCAGCGCGGTCAGCTGTTACGGGACGGACGGAACCCCTGTACTGAGCCACCTGGGATATGCCCGCATGGAGATGGAGTATGATAGCCGCGCGCGGATGACGGAACAGCGGATCTACGGGACAGATGGAGAACCTGCGGAAAACGCGTACGGATGGGCTGCCTGGACCTGTACCTATGACAGGCAGGGGATGATAGAGGCACAGTCATTCTATGCGGCGGACGGCACACTGCTGCTGACAGAGAGGAGCGGGGATGACTCACCTGACTCCGCTTAGGTATTTCCGCAGGCCCTGATAGATTTCTTCTTCGTCGGGCGGGCAGCCTTTTATGCAGAAGCTGAATTTTGACGTGCAGTTTCCGACGCCGAGGGTCCCGGTTTTTCCTCGGTGGCCCTGGCCGATGCTGATGGTCTCGTGAAGAGAATCCAGCAGGCCCTCTGCTTTCAGTCTTTCCAGTGCGGGTATGAGGGTGCCGTAGCAGGCGCTGCAGGAGTCGGATTCGTCGACAGCATAGCTGACGTCCAGAAGGCGGCGCTCTGCCGGCAGATCCTCATAGCTCTCCCCCTCGCAGGTAATCAGGCGGAGGGAGGACAGGTCCGCGCTGCCGACACCCAGTTCTTCCGCCATTTGGATATATGGCACGTCGGACACGTCGTAGCGCAGAAGGGAGCATACGAAAGCATCTGCCAGGACCGGATCGGCGGCGGCACAGACGCAGTTGCGAACGACAGGGTTGCCGCCTTCTTCAAAGTCAAGGTCTCCGCAGATGTGGTCGATGACGATGAAATCCTGCCGGATGCAGCGGTTGAGGCAGGCGATGGGCCGGTGCAGCCCCCTGGTGTGGAAGCTTCTTTTTTCGGCGTTCGGGATCAGGCCCTTCAGGTTTTTCAGCGCGCAGGTGATATGTGTCTGGCAGTGCCCCTTCAGGACGGGGACATTGATCAGATAATCCCAGCTGCGGACACATTCGCAGATGCGGATCTTCTCTCCGCCGCATTCTACGGTAAAACTGCCTTCTTTCTGGGTGTCGATGAGTCTGACATGGTATTTATCGGCCAGCTCCCGGTATCCGCAGTATTCAAATGCTTCTGCTGTCCTGTCGCCGACCCAGGAGCCTTCGGCGATGACGATGTCACGGTATCCGTGTTCCTGCAGGTATTCGATAATGCCCGCAACCACCTCCGGATGCGTCGTGCCGCCAAAAGAAGCGGGGGAGGGCGTGACCAGATTGGGCTTGATCGCGATGCGGGACGCGCCGGACGGGATCATTTCTGCAAGGCCTGCCTGGCGGAGCAGTCTTTTTGTCATTTCTGTGTAATCTGTTCCATACGAACGCCAGATTTCATTTCTGTTCATTTTCACACCTCTTTTTCTGCACAGTCAGGCAGAATGGCTTCAGAAACAGCCGGTTTACCGGTGTCAGGAAACAGAATACCAGATGACGGAGCGGACCACCACGATTGTATCGGAAAAAATACAATTAAATAAGAAAAATCACTTGCAGGATCAGTACAGAAGTGATAGATTTGGCCTTGATAAAGAATTAACGAAAAAATTAAAAAGTAACCAAAGTTATCAAATAGTTCACCAAAAGTATTATAAATTCTTTTCATACTAAACAACTGCTTTCAATTTTACAGTAAAGGAGAAAAGCCATGGATGCATTCAGCAAAGCCCTTCAGGCAGACACAAGAACGATTATTACAGCACCGGTTATTTATCAGATGAAGGATTTCGGCCAGCTCGCTGAGCAGTTCGGCCTTGGTGAGAGAGATGTTGTCCTCACAAATGAATTCATTTACAAGCCCTTTATGGAAAGCTTCAATATTCCCTGCCAGTATGTGTTCCAGGAGAAATTCGGCACACAGGAACCGTCTGAGGAAATGATCGAGACAATGTATGCGGCGATTCCCTATGATTCTTATGACCGTGTAATTGCCATCGGCGGCGGCGCGATCATGGATCTCTGCAAGCTGCTGGGCTGCAAGAGACCTGCGTCTGTCCATGAGCTGTATTTCAAGAGAGAGCCTGTTGTTCATGAGAAGGAAGTCATCGCTGTTCCGACAACCTGCGGCACCGGTTCTGAAGTGACAAATATTTCCGTCGCAATCGTAAAGGATGAGAAGGACGGTGTCCTGACAGGCGGCGAGACAAAGCTGGGTCTGGTTTCTGACGACATCATCCCGAACAAGGTCGTACTGATTCCGGAGTTTGTCCGCACACTGCCGTATCGTCCGTTCATTACCTCCGTTATTGACGCGCTGATTCACGGCACGGAGTCTTTCCTGTCTCCGTCCCGTAAGACGATTACTTCCGAGATGTATTCCGTGCGCGCCATCGAGCTGATCCTGGAAGGCCTGCGCCGGATCGCCGAGGGCGGCGAAGAAGCCCGTCTGGATTACCTGACAGAGTTCGTCACTGCGTCCAACCTGGCCGGCATCGCCTTCCTGAAGGCCGGCTGCGGCACAGTTCACGCCATGTCCTTCCCGCTGGGCGGCACCTACCATGTACCGCACGGTGAGTCCAACTATGCCCTGTTCGGCAAGATCATGGAGATCTACGAGGAGTACAATCCGAATGGCGAGCTGATGCGCTTCAAAGAGATGGTGGCCCGGATCCTGGGATGTGAAAAGGAAGATGCCATCAAGGTTATGAATGAGATGCTGGAGAAGGTCTATCATCTGAAACCTCTGCGTGAGTACGGCTTCAAGGAGTCCGACATCAAGGACTTTGCCGCTTCCGTAGAAGCCAACCAGCAGAGACTGATCACCAACTCCTATGTACAGCCCTGGACACAGGAACTGTCCATGCGTGTGTACAGAGAGTGCTTCTGAGACAAAACAGACAATAACTGACAGATATAACACAACAGCACAGAGATGCCGTACAGCATTTCTGTGCTGTTTGTTTTTTGAGAAAACTATTGTCAGGTATTGAGCAAATGTTGTAAAATGAATCGGTTGTACAGAATTATTAAGGTCTATTATATCAGGAGAGTATGTGACATGAGACTCGATCGGCTGAACAGTATTGAACAGTATATACTGCAGGAGGGGACTGTGACCTGGGAAGCGATGGCTGCCCATTTCGGGGTTTCCGTAAATACGATCCGCCGGGATATAAAGGAACTGATTGCCCGCGGCACTATCCGGAAGGTTTACGGCGGTGTGAGTTCGGTAAACGCGAACGCGCCGGTTGCCATTCAGGAACGGCAGGTGCGCAACCAGGAGGAAAAGAGAATCATAGGACGCCTTGCGGCGTGCTTTGTACAGAGCGGGCAGACGATTTTTCTGGATTCCGGAACCACAACGCCCTGTCTGATTCCCCATCTGGCCGGACTGGAAAACGTTACGATTGTCACGCACTCGCTTCCCGTATTATATGAAGCTTCGCATTATCCGTCGCTGCAGGTGATCGCGCTCGGCGGCTCCTACAATCCCACGACCGGTTCATACGGCGGCATATCATCACTGAATTACCTGTCCAGAATTTCTGTAGACATTGTATTCATCGCGGCCACAGGCGTATCCCTGGACAGAGGACTGACGCACACGGCTTTTTCCGAGGCTGAGACAAAGAGAAAGATAACCGAAAACGGCAAGAAAATTGTGCTTATGGCCGACCACACAAAATTCGGGGTATCCTCTCCGATTACGTTCATGCAGTTTGACAGACTGGATGCCATTGTAACGGATACAAAGCCGGCGGAGGAGTTTCTGTCAGAAGCCGGACGCTGTGATATCCGCGTCCTCTGGGAAGAGGAACCGGAATGAAGAACCGGGAATTTTTCATAGACAGTGACGGAATCCGCCTTCATGCAAAACTGGACTTCCCGGAAAGACAGGCGGAAAAATATCCTGTTGCGATCATTCTGCATGGATTCACCGGACATATGGAAGAGGATCACATCCGTCTCCTGGCAGAAGCACTCTGCGAAAAAGGTTTTGCCGCACTCCGCGTGGAACTGTACGGACACGGTGGGAGCGGCGGCCGGTTTGAAGACCACACGATGCTCAAATGGCTGTCGGAGATCATGGATGTAATTGACTGCGCGAAGGCATTTCCATTTGCAGGAGAGCTTTATCTGCTTGGCCACTCCGCAGGCGGTCTGGCCACGGTGCTGGCCGGCGGCATGCGAAACCGCGAGCTGCGTGCGATCGTGCCGATGTCCCCGGCCATCAACATCCGGGACGGGGCACGGACCGGGAATATGCTTGGGGTGCCTTTTGATCCTGAAAACATCCCGGACGAATTATATTTTCCCGCGGACGGGGATGTGGGCGCCGGCCGCATGCTGCGGGGGAATTACGTGCGTGTGGCGCGGCTGCTGCCGGCAGAGGCAGCGGCGGAGGCCTTTGACGGTCCGGTCCTGATTATTCACGCAGACACTGACGAGACGGTCCCGGTGCAGTGCGCTGTTGACCTGGCGCCGCATTTTTCTGACGTGACCCTGACGATCACCGAGGATGATACGCATTGCTACGACAGGCATCTGGATGAGACGATCCGTGAAATCGTATCGTTTCTGGAGGATGTCCGGGACGGGCGGCATAAAAAATCATGATTTCTACACGGTTTTAAAAGCAGCTGGTGAGGGGGCCGGATATGGCAGTAACAATACAGAAAATAGCAGAGCTGGCCGGCGTGTCCAGGGGTACGGTGGACCGTGTCCTGCATGGCCGCGGCCGTGTCGATGACGAGGTGGCGGCCCGTGTGCTGCAGATTGCGCAGGAGGCCGGCTACCGGACAAGGACACAGAAAAAGGCGCTCAGGGAGACGGATGCCCTGTCATTTATCGTGAAAACCCGGCGGATCGGCGTCGTGACGCAGCTCTCAGGCGCGTCCTTCATGCTGTCGATCCGCAAAGGACTGCTGGAGGCAAAGGAAGAGGCCAGGGCCTATGGCATCGAGGTAGAGATCCGCGAGTGTTCCGGCGTGGACGGGGCACAGCAGTGCCAGGCACTGCGGGAGCTGGAGGAGACAGGAATCGACGCGCTGGCTATCATGCCGGTCGAGTGCGAGGAGGTCCGGAGCGAACTGCGCCGGCTGATCAGTGAGAAAAACCTGGAGGTGCTGACATTTAATACAGACATTGTCGGGACGGGGCGTGTGGCCTTTCTGGGGATGGACAACCGGCAGGGCGGAAAAGTAGCCGCCGGCCTCCTGGGCCTGCTGCTGCGCGGCAGGGGCAGCGTCATCGGCATTATCGGAAGTTTTTCCAACAGCACCAGCCTGCTGCGCATCGACGGGTTTACGGAGGAACTCGCCCAGAGCTTTCCGGAGATCTCCATGGCCGGCGTGAGGGTGAGCATGGACAGCCGGGAGGAAGTGGCGTCGATCATCCGGGACGCGCTGCGGAGTCAGCCGGATCTGGGCGGCATCATGATGGTGTCCAGCGGACAGATGGGAATTCAGGATGCGCTGGAAGACCCGGAGGTTCAGCAGCTTCTGGAGAGCAGGCCGGACGGGAAGCGGCCGTATATTGTGATTTATGATCTGACGCCCCGGAACCGGGAACTGCTGGAAAAAGATGCTGTGGATTTTGTCATCGACCAGGACGGTTATCATCAGGGCAGCCGCGCCGTCATGACGCTGGTATCCCTGCTGAGCAGCGGACTCCGTCCGCAGCAGGAATATATGTATACGGATATTACCATCCGCACGCGGTATACCTCTCCGGCTGACTGAGCATTCTGACAGACCGGAGTATTTCCCGGGAAAAGGCATGGGAATACTCCGTGATACGGAGGAGCTGACATGGATCTGGACCCGATTCAGGCGAGCGCGGTGATTCCCGATGAAAAGGGCATCCTGAAAATGGACGGCAGAGGGTTTCATTTTGCCTCTGTGTTCGCGCGGCAGCATCTGGATTATATTCTGTATGAAAATGAGTACCTCTGCGACGCGGCTTACGGCGTTTCCAGGGAATATGTGGACTGTCTGATGTTTTTGTATGTCCGGCAGGGGGAGCTGGAGCTGCGTTATCTCGACAGGACTGTGCGTCTGAAGGAAGGGCGGATGGCTTTTCTGGATCTGCATTATCCGCATTACTATCAGGCACTCGGCGGGGGGCTCCGGACGGAGCAGATTCTTTTGAACGGACAAGGCGCCAGAGCGTATTTCGAACTGCTCGCGGAGGAGCAGGGCTTTGTCTTCGAGGCGGGGGCAGATATCGTCCGGCAGATTGAAAAGATCCGGGAAGAACTGCGCAGCACATCCCCGGATGATCACAGGATTGCCCTTTGCATACACTCCATTCTGGCGCTGCTGGCAGCGGAGAGCAGAAAGCCTGCCTCTCCTGCCGTGGAAGAGGCAAAGGCGTATATGGCAGAGCATTTCAGGGAGATGCTTTCCCTGGATGAAATCGCCGGAGCGGTGGCGCTCAATAAATCATATTTCTCACGCCTTTTCCGCGCGGAAACCGGATATTCGCCCTGGGAGTATATGATCCGGGTGCGGATTCGTGAGGCATTCTCTCTGCTTTCCGAATCTTCGGACAGCATCGATAACATCGCCGAGGCCTGCGGGTTTGCGGGCGCCTCCCACTTTATACGGGCATTCAAAAAAGAAACGGGGATGACGCCGCACGCGTTCCGGAAGATGTTCTGTTAAAGACAGCTGTGTCGGAGGGCGTCATGAGACAGATGGAGATGCATCTCTTCATATTATAGAAGGGACAGGCATCTCCTTCCCTGTTTTTTCAGCAGAAAACCGTACGTACAGACGAAGCGGCACGCTTCCGCGGGCGCGTGCTTGTGCGTGCATTTTTGAAACGCCCGGGCCGTTCTCCATCTTGTGCAGTTTCAACGCATAAACGGGGACACATTCGTGAATAATATATAAAATCCATATAAAGGCTCGATTTGTACTTGTATTTATACAGTGAAATGGTATAATTCCATTCAGAGGTGTGCAGTCGGGCACGATAAATGCACGCAAAAGCACACAGAAGTGCAGTACTTACAGATAAGCTATTGTTTTTGACAAGAGAGGTGTAAAATGGAGAAGACGATCAGACTGACGACGGCGCAGGCCATTGTAAAGTTCCTGGATCAGCAGTACGTATCCATGGACGGCGAGGAGACAAAATTTGTCGAAGCGTTTTTTACGCTGTTCGGCCACGGCATTGCCGTAGGACTGGGTGAGGCTCTGGATACCAATCCGGGCGGCATCAAGGTCATGCAGGGCCGCAATGAGCAGGGCATGTGCCACTGCGCGACGGCCTACGCGAAGCAGAATGACAGAAAGAAAATCATCCCCTGCGCATCCTCCATCGGCCCCGGCGCTGCCAACATGGTCGTTGCCTGCGCCACCGCTACGGTAAATAATATTCCGCTTCTGGTATTCCCGTCGGATACCTATGCGTCCAGACAGCCGGATCCCGTGCTGCAGCAGCTGGAGCAGAGCAACAGCCTTGCCACCACGACCAATGACGCGTTCAAACCCGTCGTGAAATACTGGGACCGCATCGTGAGACCGGAACAGCTGATGACAGCCCTGATCAATGCAATGCGCGTCCTGACCGATCCGGCGGAGACCGGCGCTGTCTGCATCGCGCTTCCGCAGGATGTCGAGGGTGAGGCGTATGATTATCCGGAGTATTTCTTCAAGAAGAGAGTGCACCGCATCACCAGACCGGTCGCTCCGGCGGAAGAGATTCAGGATATCGCTGACGTGATCGCTGCCAGCAAGAAGCCGATCGTTATCGTCGGCGGCGGCGTGCGCTACTCTCTGGCCGGCGAGGTCATGGAGCAGTTCTGTGCAGATTTCAATATCCCGTTCGGCGAGTCCCAGGGAGGAAAGAGCGCCTGCCGTTCTGACAGCCCGTACTGCCTGGGAGGCATCGGCGTGACCGGCACCTCCGCTTCCAACAAGATTGCGCCGGAAGCAGACTGCGTCATCGCTGTCGGCACCAGACTGACCGACTTCACCACCAGCTCCAAGTGGCTGTTCCGCAACCCGGATGTGAAGTTTGTGACCATCAACAACAACCGTTATCATGCATACAAATATGACGCTGTCAAGGCTGTCGGCGACGCGAAAGCCACACTGGAGGCACTGAGTGCCGAGCTGAAGGCCCGTGGCTACAAGTCCGCCTACACCAACGAGATTGCGGATGCCAGGAAAGAATGGGACGAAGAGCTGGAGAGACTGGGCGGTATCGTCTGCACAGGCCCGGAGTTCGAGCCGATCATCAAGGCCAGAGATCCCAGAACCGTTCCGGAGTTCGTGAAGATGTACGGCACCTCCCTCACCCAGACCGCTGCTCTGGCAACGATCCGCGCTACCATCGGAGAGGATGACATCATCCTGACAGCCGGCGGTTCCCTGCCGAGTGACCTGCAGCGTGTATGGAAGACCAACCGCCGCGGCGGCTACCATGTAGAGTACGGCTACTCCTGCATGGGCTATGAGGTCGGCGCTTCTCTCGGTGTGAAGATGGCGGATCCGGATCACGAGGAGTACACGGTGATCGGCGATTCCGGTTTCCAGATGCTCAACAGTGAGCTGGGAACCATCATGCAGGAGAGAGTCAAGACAAATATCCTGGTGTTTGACAACTGCGGATTCGGCTGCATCAACAACCTTGAGATGACTCACGGTATCGGCAGCATTGCCACCGAGTTCCGTTATACCGACGGCAAGAAGCCGGTCGGCGACCTGATCCCGATGGATTACACCAAGATCGGTGAGGCCTATGGCATGAAGACCTACTCCTGCCGCTCCGTCGAGGAACTGCGCGACGCGATCCTGGATTCCAGAAAGCAGACGGTTGCCTGCCTCTTTGATCTGAAGATCGTGCCGAAGACCATGACCGACGGATATGATTCCTGGTGGAATGTCGGTATCGCCATGGAATCTGAGAGCGCCAGCGTGCGTGAGGCGGCCGATGAGGTTCGCGAGCACAGAGCAGCGGCACGGCAGTATTGATGTATAAGTCCGGTCCCGATGAACAGACATCGAACATGCCTGCAGCGTCGCGGGAGCTGCGTAAGCAGCAGAGCGACGCGGGACTTATCTTATTAAAAATAATATAATAAAAACAGACAGGAGATGAATGTGACAATGGAGGAAAAGAAACTGTTCGGATATCCGGAGTTTGACGCTTCCGGTGAGGAGATTCTCAGCACGTATGAGAATGCCTACAGGGATATGCTCATGGATGTCCGCGTATACAGAATGGCGGCCGGCACGAGCCGTACATTTGAGCGAACCGGTGAAGAGGTGGCTGTGCTGCTGCTGTCCGGTGAGATCGAGTATGCCTGGGAGGGCAACGCGCAGACGGTATCCCGCAAGGATGTCTTCACGGAGGGTCCGTGGGCTCTGCATGTGTCTACCGGCGTGAAGATCGAAGTGAAGGCCGTGAAGGACAGCGAGATTCTGGTGCAGTGCACAAAGAATGAGAAGAGCTTTGCCTCGAAGCTGTACTGCCCGGATGACGCTCCGTGGGGCTATTCGAGTGTGGGCAAGTTCGGAAATGTCGCAAAGAGACGCGTCAACACGATTTTTGATCATGATATCAATCCGGATTCCAACATGGTTCTGGGAGAGGTTCTGAACGACCGCGGCAACTGGTCCGGTTATCTGCCGCACAGACATCCGCAGCCGGAGCTCTACTATTTCAAGTTTGACCATCCGGAAGGCTTTGGCGCCAGCTTTGTGGGCGACGATGTCTTCAAGAGCGTGGACAACAGCTTTTCAGCCATTCCGGGCGGAAGGCTTCATCCGCAGTCTGTGGCTCCCGGCTATCAGATGTACACCTGCTGGATGATCCGCCATCTGGAGGGCAATCCCTGGCTGCAGACCGACCGCTGCGAGGATGAGCGGTACGTGTGGCTGCATGACGCGAAGTTCTGAGCCGGGAAACCGCTACAGGCCCCACAGGCCGTGATAAGATCCGCTCCGGCTTTTCGGCAGGGATCTTGTAAGCTTTGTATTTATAGGGGGCGCGCTGCGCTCCATGTAAATAGAGAAAGGAACTGCAACAAATAAACCCGTCGATTATCACACAAGAAAAAGAAAGGATGATCAACCATGGTTAAAGTAGGTATCATCGGTGCCGGCAGAATCGGCAAGCTGCACATCACCAGCATCTGCACACGCGTCCGCAACGGCGTGATCAAGACAGTCGCAGATCCCTTCATGAATGAAGAGACCGCTGCATGGGCTGAGAGCATGGGCGTACAGCACACCACCACAGATTACAAGGAGATCCTGAATGATCCGGAGATCGACGCAGTCCTGATCTGCTCCTCTACCGATACACATTCCTCGATCTCTGTCGAGGCGATCAACGCCGGCAAGCACGTTTTCTGCGAGAAACCCATCGACCATGATCTGGCGAAGATCAAAGAGGTTGTCAAGGCTCTTGAGGGCAAGGATCTGAAATACATGGTAGGCTTCAACCGCAGATTTGATACCCATCATGCAGCAGTTCGTCAGGCTATCGTAGACGGCAAGATCGGCAACATGGAACTTGTCAAGATCAGCTCCAGAGATCCGGAGCCGCCGTCAATCGAGTATGTGAAGGGTTCCGGCGGAATCTTCATGGATATGATGATCCATGACTTCGATATGGTCCGCTTCCTGACCGGCGCTGATGTAGAAGAAGTCTACACCATCTCCAACGTTCTGGTAGATCCGGCCATCGGCGAGGCAGGCGATGTGGATACCGCTATTGTTTCCCTGAAGATGTCCAATGGCGCTCTGGCTGTCATCGACAACAGCAGAAGATCCGTATACGGCTATGACCAGAGACTGGAAGTGTTCGGCTCCAAGGGCATGGTACAGGATCAGAACGTCGGCGCAAACAACACCATCATCAGCAACGAGAACGGCGTTACCACCGAGAAGCCGGTGAACTTCTTCCTGGAGCGGTATCTGGATGCTTATGCAAAAGAGATCACATCCTTCATCGACTGCATCGAGAACAACACCCCGGCTCCGATGGATGTATGGGATGGCCTGAAGCCGGTCATGATCGCACAGGCTGCTACCATTTCCTCTAAGGAAGGCCGTCCGGTCAAGATGAGCGAGATCAAATTCTGATAAGGAGATGACAGAAAATGCTGGATAAGAGCAAAGTTAAACTGGGTATTGCCCCCATCGCCTGGACGAATGATGACATGCCGGACCTGGGCAGCGAGAATACATTTGAGCAGTGCGTATCTGAGATGGCGCTGGCCGGATTTACCGGTTCAGAGGTCGGCAACAAATATCCGAAGGATCCGGCGGTTCTGAAACCGGCGCTGGATCTGCGCGGCGTGGAGATCTGCAATCAGTGGTTCTCTTCCTTCCTGATCACCCAGCCCTTCGAAGAGGTTGAGAAGGCCTGCCGCGAGCAGCTGGCATTCCTGAAGGCCATGGGCTCCAAAATCATCGGATTCTCCGAGCAGAGCCACAGCGTACAGGGCCAGATGGACACCCCGGTGTTCGGCCACAAGTATGTCATGAACGACGAAGAGTGGAAGATGCTCTGCGAAGGCCTGAACAAGCTGGGCAAAATCGCAAAAGAAGAGTATGGCATCAGCCTGACCTATCATCATCACATGGGCACCGTCGTGCAGAGTGATGAAGAGACCCAGAAGCTGATGGACGGCACCGATCCGGAGTACGTTTCCCTGCTGTTCGATTCCGGTCACTTTGCCTATGCGGGCGAGGATCCGGTCGCCATGGTCAAAAAGTACATCGGCCGTATCAAACATGTCCATCTGAAAGACATCCGTCCGGAAATCGTGAAGAAGGTCACTGACGAGAAGCTCAGCTTCCTGCAGGGTGTCCGTCTCGGCGCGTTTACCATTCCGGGTGACGGCTGCATTGATTTTGACTCTATCTTCAAAGTTCTGGAAGAGAATGATTATCAGGGCTACATGGTCGTAGAGGCTGAGCAGGATCCGGCAATTGCCAATCCGCTGAAGTACGCGATCCAGGCCAGAAAGTTCATCGCTGAGAAGACAGGTCTGTAAATCAAACTGAAAAGGTTGTTAAAAGGGCCGGCAGTTTACTGTCGGCCTTTTTCTTGAGGAGTCAGAGGGACGTTTCTCACTGGCTCATTTACATAATCCGACAGAAGGAGAAACTGATGACAGCAGCCGTGAATAACCGATCTTTTTACCGCACTTTCTTCTCCATGTGGAGTATTCTGGTTCTGCAGAATGTGATTACGCTCAGTGTGAATCTGGCAGACAATATCATGCTGGGCGGGTACAGTGAGGCAGCCCTGGCCGGCGCTGCGGCCGTGAACCAGATTCAGTTTGTGTATCAGATGCTTCTGGTGGCAATCGGAGAGGCTGCGGTCATCATGGGGACGCAGTATTACGGCAGGGGGCAGACGGAACCGATCCGCCGCCTGGTGGTTCTCGCCATGCACTTCGGCGTGATCCTGTCCGTGATTCTGTTTGTCCTGGCCTCCTGCATGCCCCGTCAGCTGCTGCTGATTTTCACGACAGATGAAACAATTATCGCGCAGGGCATGATTTATATGCGCGTAATTCGCTTCACGTACATTTTCTTTGCCATAACACAGATACTGATCGCGTCTCTGCGGATTACGGGCATGGTGCAGATTTCCCTGTACCTGTCGGTGGCAGCGCTGTTTATCAACTGTTTCTTCAATTACAGCCTGATTTACGGACATTTCGGCATGCCGTCTCTTGGCGCAGCCGGCGCGGCGATTGCGACGCTGATCTCACGCGTGGCGGAGATGCTGATCCTGTTCGGCTTTATTGCCGCGAAGGAAAGAATCCTTCGGATGAAGATAAAGGAATTCTTCCGGTTTGGCGGGGATATGGTGACGGATTATCTGAAGGTCATGCTGCCGATGATGGCCGTGAATTCCCTGTGGGGGTTGAACAGCGCGGCGCAGAACGCGATCCTGGGACATATGTCTGCCCGGGCGATTGCCGCAAACAGCGTGGCATCGACGATGTTCCTGGTGGTCAAGTCCGCGGCGCAGGGCGCATCCTCGACTGCGACCTTCTTTATCGGGCAGGCGATCGGCGCCGGAGATGAGGCGCGCCTGAAGTGGTATGTGAAAAAAATGCAGATTCTGTTTCTGGGAATTGCGGTGGTGTCAGGCCTTGTCCTGTTCGTGATACGTGTGCCGATCCTGTCCCTGTATAATCTGGAGCCGGAGACCAGGGCCATGGCAAATACCTTTTTGCTGATCCTGAGCGTGGTGACAGTGGGCATGGGCTACCAGATGCCGGTAAATGTGGGCATTATCCGCGGCGGCGGCGGCATACGGTTTTCTACGATTATGGATCTGATCAGCATATGGGGAATCGTCATTCCGCTTTCCTGGGTGCTGGCGTTTGTGGTTCACGCATCGCCGGCAGCCGTTGTCTGGGCGCTGAATTCCGATCAGCTGTTCAAGGCAGTGCCGGGATTCCTGATGGTAAATTACGGTCACTGGGCAAAGAAACTGACGAAGGAGTGAAGCGCCGGGCGTGCCTCTTCATGATCAGGACAATTGAAACGACGGAAGAAGGGCAGGATCATGCGGATCCCGCCCTCAGACTGAAGACAAAGTCGAGGAGACAGGGGTCTGACCCCTGTCTCCTTCCTGTTTACCGGGAAATACCGGTCAGGTTTACTTGTCGCCGCGCACGTGGCGGATGGCGCGTACCAGCGCGTCTACGTTTTCCGGCGGAACATTGTCCATGATTTCCTGAGCCGGTCCGGCGATGTATCCGCCGCCCTTGCCGAGGATGTCGATCTCGTGCAGCGTGCCCTCATAGATCTCTTCGGGAGTGCCGAAGGCCAGAAGCTTCTGGGTATCTACACCGCCGTAGAAGATCAGGTCATTGCCGTATTCTCTCTTCAGGAACTCGTGATCCATGACGGGCTGCACGGGCTCCAGAACGTCCAGACCGATATCGATCAGGTGCGGGATGAAGGGCGTGATCTTGCCGCAGGAGTGCATCTGTACCGGGATGCCGGCTGCATGCCATACATCAAAGATTTCCTTCAGACGGGGCTTCAGGTAGGTGCAGAATACTTCCTCAGAGAAGAAGGTAGATACCTGCGTGCCCAGATCATCGCCGTGATGCCCCAGCTTGAAGCCGCATTTCACAGCCTCTTTGGCGATCTGGACTTTGTAATCTGTGACGATGTGGAAGAGCTTGTCGATGATCTCCGGCTCCTCCATCAGGGTGTACATGAAGTTCTCGATGCCCATCATGTCATAGGTCTTTTCCCAGATGCCGTTGTAACCGGAGAGAACGACAAGGGACGGGCCGCTGTATTTCTTCAGATCTTCTTTTGCATAGCGGAACTGCAGGTCGATATCGGTCAGATCCGGCGCGTGGAAGTTCTTCAGCACTTCCTCATCGTCTGCCACTTCTGCCAGCGGATGGCCGTAATTGAAATAGCTGGTGGCGTGGGGATCGAATTCCATGCCCCAGGGATCTACATAGTGACCGTTTTCGATGGCATGCGCGCGGCCGCTGGAGAGGGCCAGCTCTACTTTTTCTGTATCATCCATGCCATTGCTGACGGCATCGTCAGTGGTGTAGGTGAAGTGGTAGTGGTTGCCCAGATA
>CAMODP010000012.1 GCA_946611445.1 uncultured Eubacterium sp. | reverse complement strand
GTTATTTTACAGTCTCATGGTTATATATGCAATATGTTGATTACAGCGCCAAAAGAGCTGACACAATCCTCTTCCTGTGAATTAGTGTCCGGCAGCAGCTCCCGTCCCTGCGGCATTTCCTGTTCCCGCGGCATTTCCTGTCCCTGCGGCATTTCCCTGCCTGGCGGTGCTTCCCTGCCTGGCGGCGCTTCCCGTCCCGGCAGCACCGTTTTCTGACTCTGTTACGGCAGATTCACTGGAGGAATCTCCTTCCGTCTCTTCTTCGTCCTCTTCGTCCTCCTCTTTTTCGTCTCCCGTAACGCCGATCCACGCGACGCCATCCTCTGTAATCTCCGCGTCAGCGCAGATATACTCTACCGTTTCCGTAACAGCGCCCTTTACACCGCCTACGATACGTGCCAGTCTGCCATCCGTGTCATAGATCCAGGTGCGGATAGGACCGATCTTCTCTATGTGGTGCGGCTGTCCGGCGTCATTCATCCAGATAATCGTCGAATACCGGTTGTTCTCCGTATTCGCAATCGTCACGGACGCGCCGTCTCCGGGATCATATACTTCATAGGTTCCGTCGGCAGCCCTGTACTCTCCGTCAGCAACGCCGTATTCCGAGTAGACCGCCATATCCCGCTCTTCGTCAGACGCGTACTCCCATTCCGGCGGATCCTCCTCTCCGTAGCTGGAAAACCATCCGGGCCAGTCTCCGTAATATACAATATGAAGTCCCGGATCCGGCTCCTCTTCCTCCGGCTCCGGTGTGATTATGACGGATCTGTGTTCCGCCGCCTTTTCATCGACTTTCTTCTGTATATCTGTCAGCCTGCCCTCCTGATCGTACTTCCATACAAGCTCCTGTGTCTCGCCGTCTTCTGTGGTGAGGACTGCATTGGTGACCTGCTTCTTGTCGTTAACCGTAAAGTCCCACTTTTTTCCGTCCATCTGGAAACTTCCGACGCTTCCGTCCTTGATCCAGTCGAGATGAGAAAGTATGAATTCCGTGCGGTAGGTATCCGGCATGCTGCAGGCAACTATCCAGAAGGATCGGTCGGTGAACTCTTCCGGAGGTACAAGGCCGATCAGATCCGGATGGCCGCCTTCCATGGAAATGGTCCCGGTCTCCCTGTCAAACTTCAGTTCGGCCTCTCCGACGGCATATCTCGCAGAATACGTGATTTTTTCCGGCAGGTCCTCCGGCTCCTTCCAGTTCTTCTTCACGGCAGCGGATTCTTTTTTGTCATCCGCTTTCTTGTCTGAGCTGCTGCCTTCTTCTGCGTCTGACGATGCGGACGCAGAATCTTCCTTCGCTTCCGAATCAGAAGACTCTGTCTTTTCCTTCTTCTCCGAATCCGCAGATGAAGATTTCTCCTCTGCTTCTGAGACTGCAGACTCCGCCTTGTCCTTGTCCTCTGTGTCTTCGGACGCAGCCTTTTCCTCTGCTTCTGAGACTGCGGTCTCTGCTTTATCCTCTGCTCCCGGGACTGCGGAACCCGTCTGCAGATCCGCTTCCGCATCCTGACCCGCAGATGCCGTCAGCGACGCCGCTTCCGAAACCGCGGATTCTGCGTCTTCCGGATCCTCTGCCGCCTCCGCAGCGGCGGATGATGCGGCAGCCCCGGCTTCCGTGCTCCCGGACGCAGCATCAGCTTCCGTCTCCGTCTCTTCCGAAATGCTGACTGCTGTATACTGCTCTCCCTTCTGTGCCGTACTGCCGGCACCGTCAGGCGACAGTATCCCGCTCATCAGACGATACCCGCCCACCGCCGCTGCCAGCGCGAGCCCGGCAGCCACGATTACTGTCAGGAACTTTATTACGCCCGCGCCCCGCCTGCGGTGTCTTTCCGGGTACTCTTCGTACGCATCGTCTTCGATTTCATCACTGAACCTGTCGTCATCATACCCGTTATCATAATTCCAGTTGTCTCTGTTGTTGCGTTGTTTCATATCTCCGTCCCCTTATATGTTTTTGCAGCTGTCATGATTATACTATACTTCCCTTTTTTGTTTTGTATCTTTTTGTGGTATTTCCGGATAAAAACAGGTATACTTAATCCCTGCGGAACAGACGATGCGAAGAACATAAGCCGCCGCATGAGAAGATACCACAGCGGAAATCTGAAAGGAACTCTGTAAAATGATTTATAACAATATCCTGGAAGCTGTCGGCAGGACTCCCCTGATCCGGCTCAATCACCTGACCGGACCGGACGACGCGCAGGTTCTGGTCAAATATGAGGGACTCAATATCGGCGGGTCCATCAAGACACGCACGGCCCTCAATATGATCGAAGCGGCTGAAGAGCGGGGTGACCTGCAGCCGGACTCTGTCATTGTAGAACCGACGAGCGGCAATCAGGGGATCGGCCTCGCGCTGGTCGGCGCCGTAAAAGGCTATCACGTCATCATCATCATGCCCGATTCCGTCAGCGAAGAGCGCCGGCTTCTGATTGCGCAGTACGGTGCTGAGCTGATTCTCGTTCATGATGACGGAAATATCGGAAAATGCATTGAAGACTGCATTGCCCTGGCAGAGAAAATGCGGTCAGAAAACCCGAAGGTTTTTATGCCGAACCAGTTTGAGAATTACGACAATGTACGGGCTCACCTGAAATACACAGGCAGAGAAATCCTGGAGCAGGCCGGCATTCCCATAGACGGTTTCTGTTCCGGCATCGGCACGGGAGGAACCATTACCGGTATCGGCACGGTGCTGAAGGAGGCAAATCCGGATATCCGCATTGTGGCGGCCGAACCCGAAAATGCCGCCATCCTTTCCGGAGGCAGCATCGGAACCCATCTGCAGATGGGCATCGGGGACGGTGTCATTCCGGCAATTCTGGACAGGCAGATCTACAGTGAGATCATGATCGTCCGCGACGAAGAGGCTATGGAGGTCACCCGCGCCCTGACCATGAAGGAGGGAATCCTCTGCGGCATCTCCAGCGGTACGAACGTCTGCGCGGCGCTCCGGCTGGCCCGGCAGCTCGGGCCGGGAAAGACCGTTGTCACAATCCTGCCTGATACAGGTGAACGCTACTTCAGCACGCCGCTGTTTGCCTGACGGCAGCAGCAGCGTCTTCTCTGCATTTCCTGATTACGGAACCGGGTTCTGGCCTGTCAAAGGCAGGCAAGAGCCTGTTCCAGATCTTCTATGATATCATCTGCATTTTCTATGCCGACCGACAGGCGCACCAGATCCGGACCGACGCCTCCGGCGATCAGCTCCTCATCCGTCATCTGTCTGTGCGTGGAATTGGCCGGGTGCAGGATGCAGGTGTGGGCATCAGCGACATGCGTCGCGATAATGGCCAGCTTCAGCTGTTTCATAAAGACCTCCGCCGCAGCACGGCCTCCCTTCACGCCAAAAGATATTACGCCGCAGGTACCTTCCGGCATGTATTTTTTTGCCCGCTCGTAATATTTGTTTCCGGGCAGGCCGGGATAGTTGACCCATGCGACTTTCTCATGCTTCTGCAGATACTCCGCGACCTTCTGCGCATTTGTGCAGTGCCGTTCCATGCGGACGGCCAGGCTCTCGAGGCCCAGATTTAGGATATAGGCATTCATCGGTGATGGAATCGAGCCCAGATCCCGCATCAGCTGCGCTGTCGCCTTTGTGATAAACGCGCCGGCATTGCCGAATTTTTCTGCATACGTGATCCCGTGATAGGATTCATCCGGCGTCGTCAGGCCGGGGAACTTGTCCGCGTGAGCCATCCAGTCAAAATTACCGGAATCAACGATCGCGCCTCCGACCGTCGCGTCATGGCCGTCCATGTATTTTGTGGTGGAATGCGTCACAATATCCGCCCCCCATTCAAAGGGACGGCAGTTGACAGGGGTGGCGAAAGTATTGTCAATAATCAGCGGAACGCCATGCGCGTGCGCAGCCTTCGCGAATCGCTCGATATCCAGCACGATCAGCGCCGGATTTGCGATTGTCTCGCCGAAAACAGCCTTTGTCTCCGGACGGAAGGCCGCCTCGAGCTCCTCATCGCTGCAGTCCGGATCCACAAAGGTAAAGTCAATGCCCATGCGGCGCATGGTCACATTAAACAGATTGAAGCTGCCGCCGTAAATAGTCGAAGAAGCCACCACATGGTCGCCGGCGCCGGCAAGATTGAAGACAGAGTAAAAGGTCGCTGCCTGCCCGGAAGAAGTCAGCATGGCTGCCGTCCCTCCCTCCAGCGCGGCAATCTTTGCCGCCACCATGTCATTTGTCGGGTTCTGCAGCCGGGTATAGAAATACCCCTCCGCCTCCAGGTCAAAGAGCTTTCCCATGTCCTCACTGGAGTCATATTTGAAAGTGGTGCTCTGGATGATCGGAATCATCCTGGGCTCCCCGTTTTTCGGCGTATAGCCGGCATGGATGCATTTGGTTTCTTTTCTCATCGCAAAATCCTTCCCGTATTACATCTGAAAGCAGATGATCTTTTCATCTGCTGTTGATTATAGTTCCCTCACGGGGACATGGTCAACTGCTTTTGCGGGAGAAGAGGCCGTATCCGTTTCCTTCGCGACAGGGAAGGCTGCTGCGTGTCTTTGTCTTTCAGGCTGCCGCCTGCTGCATTCTGTCCCCTGCCAGCGCGCGCAGGATCTTTCTGAGCGTATCCGCAGCAGCCGCGTCGCTTTCATATTTCTCGATCTGTCCGCGCAGAAAGAGGATATCCTTCTCCCTTCTGCCGGTCAGTCCCTCTGTAGCCTCTCTGACTGTCTGTGCCGTCTTTGCATTCATATTCATCTGGTATACCCCCTTTTCCGGCCTGCCGCGGCAGACCTGTGAATTTCTGTTATGCACACACTCTACCGCATAAAACTTAACCGGACTCTAAAGGGTATTATGCTTTCACCGCAGCGTACCTTCCGCAAACAATTCATCCGCAGCCGCCCGGAAGGCCGCACTGTCCCGGCACTTCAGGAGCCTTTTTACACGCCTGTCCTCCCCGTCAAACCGGTCCTGCAGATAGGCCCAGAGCTCTTTCATCCGGAACAGCGCGTCTTTTGGAGACAATGCGGCACTGTATGCCTCGAGCAGCCGGTTATGATACCGCTGCAATTCATCCCGCCTGGCCGCCCTGCCGCCCTGTATCCTGCGGAGCAGCGCCGGATCCCGCAGGAATCCTCTTCCGATCATCACAGCCGGCAGCTGCAGTTTTTTCTTCCCGACGGCCTCAAGCAGCCGCTCCATATCCCCGGGGGTACAGATATCCCCGTTGAAGCAGACAGGATTCCGGCTCTCCCCCAGCATGGAGAGGAAGACGTCCGCATGCGGCACGCCTCTGTACAGTTCATTCTGCAGCCTGGGATGAATGATCAGCTCCGCCAGCGGATAGCGGTTAAAGATTCCCATCAGAGCAGCCGCCTCCTCCGTATCCCGCATGCCGATCCTGGTCTTGACAGAGATGCGGACCGCAGAACGCCCGGCCGTCTCGAAATGCCGCAGGCCCTCGAAAGTCTCCTCAAAAAACCTGTCCAGCATGTCCGGCTCCCCCAGGAATCCCGCTCCCTTTTTCTTGGAAACAACTGTCGGCGAAGGGCAGCCCAGATTCAGATTCACCTCAGAATACCCCAGATCCGCCAGCGCGCCGGCCGACCACAGAAAATCCTCGGATTTATTTGTCAGCACCTGCGGAACCAGATGCTTCACCCGGTTGTTTTCCGGCGCGACATCCTTCTTCTCCCTGGTCTTGCAGCTGTGCGTGTGCGTCGCGGCAATGAAGGGCGTATAGTAGCAGTCAACACCGGGAAAATTCTCGTCATATATATTCCGGAAGGTATACCCGGTGATGCCTTCCATGGGCGCAAAGTATATTTTCATGAGCAATCCTCTGCTTCAGGAGTCAAAAGGAACTTTTGCCGAATTGCCATTTAGAGTACTAAATGGCAATTTGACAGTCTCCTCCCGTTAAGATACAATATTACCGAAACCAAAGACACCCATTATTATATACAGGAGCTCTGCTATGTTGGCAAATCCCAGACAGATAAAAGATGAAATCGTCGCCTGGATCCGAAATTACTTTGAAGAAAACGGTCCTTCCTGCCGCGCCGTCGTCGGTATTTCCGGCGGCAAGGACTCCAGCGTGACGGCGGCGCTTTGTGCGGAAGCGCTCGGTACTGACCGGGTGGTCGGTGTCCTCATGCCTGACGGCGTGCAGAGTGACATCAGTGACGCCCGTCTTCTGGTGGAATCCATCGGCATTCCGCATGTAGAACTGAATATAGGAAATGTGACTGCCGCCATGAAGGAAATGCTTGCCGGCAGTGACGCGCTCAGAGAAATCACAGGTATGGAATCCCTGCCCAGGGAAGCCGGCATCAATATGCCGCCCCGTATCCGCATGGCCGCACTCTACGCCGTGGCGCAGACACTTCCGGAAGGCGGCAGGGTAGCCAATACCTGCAACCTGTCGGAGGACTACGTCGGCTATTCCACCAAATACGGCGATGCGGCCGGAGACTTCAGCCCGCTGGCTTCTCTTCTGGTTGATGAAGTGCTGCAGATCGGTGCGGAGCTCGGCCTGCCGGAAACGCTGGTTCACAAGGCCCCCTCAGACGGGCTCAGCGGAATGACAGATGAGGATAAGCTCGGCTTCACCTATGCCGCCCTCGGCGAGTATATCAATACCGGCCGCTGCGACGATGAAGAAGTCCGCGCGAAAATCGACCGGCTGCACCGGCTGAATCTTCACAAGCTCCGCCTGATGCCGAAATATGTGCCGTCAGGCATCTCCAGAACACTAGAGTAATTCGCCTCCTGCCTATGCGCCTTTACCGGCCTGCCTTTTCCCGGCAGGAACCGCCCGCGCAGCTCCCGCAGTCTTCACAGCCGCAGCCGCAGCCGCCTTTCCGTCTTCTGCGGAAAGCCGTGACTGCGGCACCGGCTGCCGCTGCCGCGAGCAGACCGGTTATTACGATATCCCAGATATTCATTTTCTCTGTCTCCTGTCTGCAATCAAGTCCGGCTCTGCCGGAGGCATACTCAGAAGGAGATCAGGCTCCTCCTGAGAAAACCTGTTTTCCCCCTGCCTGAAGAGGAGGAACCATCTCCTTCCGGGGATACTTCTTATCCCGCAAGCGTAAACACTATTTTCACAATAAACGCGGCGATCCAGGCAATTGCGCATTGCCAGACCACAACCCCGAAAGCATACCGCGCGCCAAGTTCCCTTTTCACGGACGCTATCGCGGCCACGCAGGGCGTGTAAAGCAGAGAAAAGACCAGCATAGAGGCCGCGGCCTGCGCCGTCAGCACGGAAGCTGCTTTTCCCGCGAACAGCACTTCCATGGTGGCAACAACGCTCTCCTTGGCCAGGAATCCGCTGATCAGCGAGGTCGCAATCCTCCAATCGCCGAGGCCCAGCGGCCGCAGCAGGGGATCCAGGAAGCCCGCCAGCAATGCCAGGATGCTCGTATCCGATCCCTGGACGAAATTGAAGTGCATGTCAAAGCTCTGCAGAAACCAGACGGCCATTGTCGCGATCAGAATAATGGAAAAGGCTCTCTGCAGGAAATCCTTTGCCTTTTCCCACAGAAGCTGGGCCACATTTCTCGCGGCAGGCATCCTGTAATTCGGCAGCTCCATAACAAAGGGCGCCGCCTCTCCCCGGAATAATGTCCCCCTGTAGAGAAACGCAGCCAGGATGCCCGTCAGGATGCCGAGAACATAAATTCCGACCATGATCAGACCGCCCCGTTTCGGGAAAAATGCGCTCACAAAGAAACCGTATATCGGAAGCTTCGCCGTGCAGCTCATAAACGGGGTCAGAAGAATCGTCATCCTTCTGTCGCGTTCGCTGGGCAGCGTACGCGTAGCCATGACAGCCGGAACCGTGCAGCCGAATCCTATCAGAAGCGGTACTATGCTCCGGCCGCTCAGGCCGATTTTCCGAAGCAGCCTGTCCATAAAAAACGCTACGCGCGCAATATATCCGCTGTCCTCCAGAAGCGACAGGAAAAAGAACAGTGTCACGATAATCGGCAGGAAGCTCAGCACGCTGCCCACGCCTTCAAAAATGCCGTCTATGACCAGCCCGTGGATGACTTCGTTCACGCCGGCGGCTGTCAGTGCCCGGTCCGTCAGCGCGGTGAGCGCGCTGACGCCATATTCCAGCAGTGTCTGCAGTCCCGCCCCGATCACATTAAACGTCAGATAGAACACAAGAAACATGATAAGGATAAAAACCGGAATAGCGGTATATTTTCCGGTCAGGATCCTGTCTATTCTCTCGCTTCGGACACGTTCCCGGCTTTCGGCCGGTTTTTTTACCGTCTCCTCGCAGACTTTTCTGATGAAGGAAAACCGCATGTCGGCCACGGCGGCGCTGCGGTCCAGGCCGCGTTCCTTCTCCATCTGCAGGATGATGTGCTCCAGCATTTCCTTTTCATTCTGATCCAGCTTCAGCTGCTCCATCACCAGAGAATCGCCCTCGATAATCTTGCAGGCCGCGAATCTCACGGGCAGGCCGGCATTTCGGGCGTGGTCTTCGATCAGGTGCACGATGCCGTGAATACACCGGTGCATGGGTCCCTGTTCAATACCGTCGCAGAAGTCCTGCCGCAGCGGGCGCTCCTGGTAGCGCGCGATATGGACTGCATGCTGGGTCAGCTCCTCTACTCCCGCGTTTTTCACGGCGGAAATCGGCACGACAGGCACGCCCAGCAGGGATTCCATCCGGTTGACATCGATGCTTCCCCCGTTGGCCGTCACCTCATCCATCATATTGAGGGCCACAACCACCGGTATTTCCAGTTCCAGCAGCTGCATGGTCAGGTACAGGTTCCGCTGAATGTTGGTTGCGTCTACGATATTGATGATTGCCTTCGGCTGCTCATCCAGGACGAAATTTCTGGATACGATCTCCTCGCTGCTGTAGGGAGACATGGAGTAGATGCCGGGCAAGTCTGTGATTCTTGTATCCGCATACCCCCTGATCGGCCCGTCCTTGCGGCTGACAGTGACACCGGGGAAGTTCCCGACATGCTGGTTTGATCCGGTCAGCTGGTTAAACAGCGTCGTCTTGCCGCTGTTCTGGTTTCCTACCAGCGCAAATGTCAGCAGCGTCCCATCAGGAAGCGGTTTTCCGGAGCCCTTCGGGTGAAACCGGCCGGTTTCGCCGAGTCCGGGGTGCTCTTTTCCCTTTTTCCCTTCCCCGGCCTTTTCGCTTTTCGCAGAGGAAATCTGATTCCCGGACAGGTCCGTTCCGGTTTTTTCCCCCTCACCGCCGTCAGGCGTCTGCTCCCGCTGTATCGGTTCCACGGCGATCTGCTCTGCGTCCGCCAGACGCAGCGTCAGGTTATATCCGTGCAGTATCAGCTCCATGGGATCCCCCATCGGCGCGTATTTTACCACGGTGACTTCCGTGCCGGGAATGACACCCATATCAAGAAAATGCTGCCGGAGCGCACCTTCTCCACCGACCGCTGAGATCCGGGCCTGCTGCCCGGGTTTTAATTCACGTAAGGTCATAAAATTTTCATCCTTTTTCAGACAGATTTTAATGACTCTAGTATATTTTCAGAATATCTATCTGCATACTCTCTAATGATACCTTACGATCACAAAAACCACAAGTGAAATAAGCGGTCTTTCAGACAGGACTCCTCTCATACCGGAATCTTTGATCGCCCAGCAGCAGTTCATCCCCGTTTTTCAGAGGCTGCCTGCTTCCGGGAGGCAGAAACCTTCCGTTGACCCAGGTGCCGTTTCGCGAAGAAATATCCTCGATGCAGTACTGTCCTTTCTGCCAGAGAAGACGCGCATGGACGCGGCTCACAAGCGGAGACGTCACGACCAGGTCTGCCGCAGCCGGGTTTCTCCCCAGGATGCTCTGGTCCCTGTCAAGCCGCAGGGGCATCTGGCCTCTGCCCCGGACAGGCATGAGAACCGCCCGGACATCCGGCATGTCCGGCTCTCCGCCGATCAGGAGTACTGTGTGCTCCTCCTTTCCGGGGTCCTGCGTCCTTCTGCCTTCTGCCGGCAGGCTGCGCCTTCCGGACCCGCCCGGTTCATCCTTCCGTTTCCGGATTTCCCGGCGGGCATTTTTTCTTTTTTTCCTTCCCGCCTTTCTGTGCGGAAACATACGGGTCAGAAGCCTGTCCAGCCACCGTGTGCTCTCCTTCCGGCAGGCGGGCTCCTTTTTTCTCCTTTCCCGGCCGCCGTCCTCATAGAGCCAGCTTATATCGTCTTCGTTCCCGGACTCCCGGAGACCGCCTTCTGCAGGGGCGGACGGCAGGGGCCGGCCGGCCCTCTTCTGCGCCAGCTGCCGCAGTCCGTCCGCAGTAATGATAGTGTCGCGGCACTTCTGGTAAAATGCGTATCCGATCACAACCGCATCCCGGTCCTCATTTTTCAGAACAGAGAGGAGGTATTCGCTGAACGCCTGTATCTGTACCGCGAAAGAGCAGGAGCGGTCCGGATAGCATACCAGCCTGACTGCCCCGCTGTCCCTGTCCAGAAATACAAGATCCGGGGACAGCAGCAGGCTGTCTGCCGGCAGCAGGAAGCGGTCAAGCGTCTCCAGGGCCTCCGCCAGCGTGCGAAGCAGCATGACCAGCCGTTCCCGTCCTGTTTCATCTGTCGAGCAGAAATCCCGCAGCGTCTGCAGATCCGTGATGTCGTACAGAAAAAGCAGACTCCTGTTGATCTCTTCGGTCCGGCAGGTCAGAAACCCGGGGATTTCGTTTTCCGTCAGCATACAGACCGGATATTCCCCTGCGGACGGGGTGTCCCCTTCAGATAATATCAGATACTGTCTGTGACTGTCCCGGCTGTATTCGATCCTCATCCGCTCCCTCCTTTCCTGCTCCTATCATCTTCTTGCACGCTCAGCTTCTCCTGCGGGCATTCCATGTCTGACGGACCGTCCTGACCGGATGGACTTTCTGGACGGAAACCTCAGTTTCCCATGAAAACCACTGCGCAAAAGCAGTAAATCTCTGTCCGCTGAACCCCACGGTACTTCCCCCCTCTCCGCAGAAAACCTCTGCCTGCGGCGCGCTCCCCGGAACCGGCTGGCCGGCGGTTCTGGCCGCTGCGGAGGCGGCCGCCTGCTGCCCGGGCAGGTTTTCTCCTCCTTCTGATGCCGCGTTCCCCCTGATCGCGGATTCAGCCGCCGCCGCAGTGTAATAATTCAGGTTGTGGCGGTAGAACAGGCATACCAGAAGAAGACCGGTCAGGATACACAGAAGCGGAAAAATAACAGACGCTTCGACCGTCATCACGCCTTTCCTCCATGCTGACTTTCCCATGCGGTTCATTCTCTCACTCTCCCTCCTGCTATCGGAATGGCAGACAGATCACCCACGCGCCAAGAAGGAAAGGAAGAAACGGCCATTCTCTCCGCCGCCGCCGGCATAAAGCCGCCACGGAGGCCGCTGCCGGCACAAGGGCAAGCGCCAGCAGGCAGGTCAGCAGAAGAGAAGGCAGCGTCGTCCAGCAGCCGGCTGCCAGGATGGCGATTCCGTCACCTGCCCCTATCTTTCCCCCTGTTGCCCATGACAGCAGCAGGAAGAGAATCCCGGGCAGAAGCGGCGCTGCAGCGCCTGCGGCAGATACGGGCGGCATGCCCGCGGTTCCGGAAAGCGCAGGCAGCAGGTTCCGGAATAAGCCGGCGAGCATGACCGCCGCTGTAAAGGGCAGGGCAATCTCTCCCTTTCTGATGTCCTGTACGGCATTAACCAGAAATAAAAAAAATACCGCCATGTTCCCTCTTCTCCCGCACGGTTCAGTGCCGCCCGCCGCAGCGGCTGCACAGGGGCAGATCCCCTGCCTCCGACAGCGGTACCAGATGGACCGTTCTTTTCAGTCCGCTGCAGGAAGCGCTGTTGTGAAACCGGTCACCGTCGTCGGTGATATAGACAGTGGCATTTACATTGCCGCTGCCGACACATTTTTCGCAGGCGTGGTACCGACCGCCGGCGCTGTTGCGCAGATCTTCCAGGCTGCCGCTGTCCGCAGCATGCAGGCTCAGGTCTATGTGCGTGCAGGAAGCATCTGTATGATATACGTGCCCGTGTTCCGTCACGTAAACCAGACTGTCCTCTTCCGGATCCGCCCCGTCGTTGCGGGACAGGTCCCTGCCTGCCCAGGAACGGACACGGGCGCGGCAGGCAATACTGACATGACCGCCGAACAGCCCGAAGCCCGGGACATCCCATTCTACAGGCTGCGCCAGGTCTATGACCCGCGGACCGGCACCCTCCGCGGCCCCGCTCATCTCCGCCTGCTCCTGCAGCTGTACCTGCCGCCGCGCGTACAGACCGTATATATCCGTCATACAGATCAGGGCAATCATACAGAATATGAACAGCGGCGCTGCCAGCGCAGCCTCCACTGTCAGACTTCCTCTCCGGAGCGCATGAAAGAATGGTCCCTTTGTGTCGTCTTTAATCGTAGGGGAATGCTTCGGGGGCAGCATTTCTTTATCCTTTCTTCATCTGGAAGAGTGATGATTTTTTAGATTTCGTCCATGTCATTTGTTCCCGGCACGCCGGGGCCACTCTTTCATACGTTCCGGATCCTGTCTTCATTCAAGTCCGGCATCCGCCGGAGGCATACTCAGAAGGAGATTGGCCTCCTTCAGAATGTGTTCACCCGATCAGTTCAGGATCATAGGCATACCTGCGCGCAATATGGTATCCCTGCGTTCCGGCCTCTGCCTCAAATTCCAGTTCTACTGCCTCCAGGCAGTTGTCCAGCCGGAAAAAGGGCCGGTTTTTCTCCGTGCGCATCAGATGCTCTGTGAGATCCATGAGGGAAGCCGTCAGAGAAGCGCTGCTCTCATCCAGCAGCAGGATCTGCAGATAGTCAGAATAGGACAGTCCCTGTGCGCTGCCGGAGCCAGTGAGTGCATCCGTTCCGATACCTGCCAGGGCATGCAGCGGGATCTGCCAGGTACCGTCGTCCTTCATCATCGGAACACGACCCCCGTTCAGCAGGGTCCGGAGATCCAGAATGCTCTCGCCGTACGCCCACGCGCATTTCAGGGCAAAAGAGACTGTCGGCTGCAGACCCGGCTGCAGCATGACTGCCGCTATAATCGCCGCCACGCGCGATGCTTCCTCCTGCCGTGCCGGGCTGGACATCAGATAAACCATGTTGGCAGCTTCCCGTATGGAAAGAAGTTTCTGCAGCACAGCCTGCAGATTCTCTCTGTCTGAACCCTTGTGCCCGACAGCGTACTCTATCTGATACTGCAGCCCTTCTCCTGACGTCGTATCTGTGAAGCAGAAGAAGACATCTGTGAGATATGACAGAAGCATAGATTTTTCTCCTGCGCCGCCGGTTTCTGAAGACACCAGTCCCATTCCCCTGTTCAATGCGCGTCTGCTGACTAGGTCCTGCTCCCGGACTGCCGCAGCCGATACGGCCCCCGGATCCGGCAGAACCAGGGAAAGCAGATCCTGCCCCTGCAGAGACCGGATCACGGCGAGCGGATCGACAAATCCGTCCGGCACTTCCGTCTCTCCTTCTTCCGCCGGCCCTTCTCCGGCTGCGGAAAACCCCAGGCGCAGCTGCAGCAGATACTCCGCCTGGCTCCGGCTGCTTTCGGCACGGCCGTACTGCGCGGCAGACCATCCGGCGGCAGCCATATATGCCTCGCACACCTGATGCCTGTATGCCGCCGCCTCCTGATCTGTGGCCAGCAGGTATCCCGTCACAGACCCGCCCGTGAGATTCATATGCAGAACGTCGCTGCCCGGCGCGCCGTAGGCGGCGGGGCGGATAATCTGCAGAATGTCTTCCTCTGTCTCGCGCAGCAGTGTACCCAGACGCAGCTCCGCGCTGCCGTACCCGCCGTCGATCAGAAGGAGGCCGAATCTCTCAAACAGATCTCTGTCATACTGCGCAAAAAGAGAGTACAGTCCCTGCTCCACCCCGCTTGCCAGGGCAACCCTGCACGCTGCCTGCCTGGCGGAGTAGAGCGCGGCGGCAATGACTGACAGCAGCACAAGCAGGACCAGGCTGAGCCAGAGGGTGACGCTGCCTTTTCCCAGATGCCTTCTCATGATCTCAGATGCTGTTGCTCTGTGATGTGATTTTCTGCAGAATGCTGCTCACCAGACTGGTCAGCTGGTTTTTAAACAGGATCACCAGACCGATCAGCACCACGATGATCAGGATGATCTCCAATGTAGAGATGGCATCCTCTTCCCTGATAAAAGCGCGTACTTCATTCATACAGACAACTCCTCCTTTTCTGTCTGCGCTATCCTCAAAAGTTCATCAGTGCCGGAACCATGATCAGCGCCATGACCACAACCAGCATCATGCCCATCGGCAGGATCAGCCGGACAGAAGCCTTCTCGCCTTCTGCCCTGGCCTGCCTTTTCCTTGTCTCAAAAGCGGCGCCGGCCTCTCTCTCCAGCAGGTCAGGCAGCCGGGACGCACCATGTATCCTGTTCTGAATCAGCAGCAGGGCCAGTTCCCGGTAAACCGGCAGGCTGCATCTGTCTCCGAAATGCTGCCAGGCAGCCTGCTCAGAAACGCCGTTTTCGATTTCTGTCCAGATGTGCGCGATTTCTTCGTCTATTTCCCGCCGCCTTCTTTTATCTCCCTCGTTCCTGCGGGCAGCGTACGCCATTCTTTCCATCGCCTTGCGCAGACCCAGTCCCGCACACAGATACAGGTGCAGACTGCTCACGAATCCGGGATACTGCTGCCAGAGCGCCTTCCTCCTGTTATTCTCCCGCTCCTCCTCTCTTTTCTGACGGACGGAGGGAAGCAGGACAGCCGCCAGAAGGAGAAGCAGGCACAGCGTCATTCCTGCGTTTTCATTTTTCCTGTACCAGACAAGGGGCAGGCCATTGTCCCTTTCCGGAAGGAGCCAGCGGTCTTCTTCCCTTCCCGCGTTCATATCCTCCGCCGATTTGAGGAGACGCTGCCCTATAGCCGCCTCTTCCTCAGAAGGAAACAGGGTGTAGGTTCTCTGTACTTCCAGGCTTTCCCCTTCCAGATACAGAGTTCCCTTTACCGTCACGCGCCCTCCCTCTGCGGGAACAGTCCCGCTCAGGGTTCCGTCCCACCCGAGCCATTCAGGGCGGTCGCTGCTCCAGACCGCGGTAATGCCGCTCTCCTCAAATGAAACGGGCAGCGACAGGTTCCGGACGATGTGATCCGGAGAATCATTATCCCCCAGGATGACCGGGTCCAGGACCGCAGCCTGCTCCTCCAGCAGCTGTCTCCTCTCCTCTGCCGTGCGCAGGTGTCCCGGAACCTCCATTCCCACCGGGTACCGCTTTTCTCCCAGCTGTGCCTCCAATGGCACAGTGACCGTACCGGCAGCGGACGGGTCCCGCTCCAGATACGTCACCTGGCTTTCCGCGCCCCGTATGGCTTCATACAGCATCAGCGCCGAAATCCCCGCCGCGCACAGAAGCAAAGCAGACATCCAGGTGCCAGGAATCTTTTTCTTTCTGTACATCCAGACCGACAATCCGGCCAGAACGGCAGGCAGCAGCAGCTGCATAGTCACCTCCTCTCCGCGGGACTGCTGACCGCTCCGGGACAGTTCCGCCAGAGTAACACCTTCGGTTTACAGCTGGGATATGGCGTTCTGAACCATATGCCTTCCCCACAGCCAGGAAGCAGTCCACACCAGCAGACAGGCTGTCATCACCAGTACACCCGCCGTATTTCCGTAAAGGGGGTCCAGGAAATCTCCGAAAGATACCTGCAGATAGAGGAGGACGCCGGCGGGCATCATGCTCATGACCTGCTGCTCATACCGCCGCGAGGCCAATACCGTCTCGATTTCCTCTCTGGTGTCGATCTTCTCGCAGAGGTTTCTCCAGGCTGATTCCAGAATCTCACCCATGTCTCCGCCGGTTCTTTTGGCAATCATCAGAACCTCCCCGAAGCTCTGGATATCCTCCACACCGCTCCTGTTTCCCAGGTCCCGGAAGAGGACTTCCGCGGGCCGCTGGAAACTCATCTGCCTGACAATTTCCTTCAGTTCCAGGACCAGCGGGTCATCACCGCCGTATATTTTCTCCAGATCCCTCTCTGCCGCGCGGACGCCGTTTTCCAGCGAATACCCGGCGGCCATCCCCGTGTGGAGCGAGGAGAGGAACTCCTTGAAATGCAGGTTCATCTGCATCCTGCGTGCGGCTGCAAGGGACTGTCTCTTCAGCAGCAGGTAAACAGCCGTTACCGGCACGAGCAGAGGAAGGAACCGCATACTCCTGTAGCAGAGCCAGATAATCACCGCGCCGGCTGCCGTACCTTCGGCGATGGCCCGCGTCAGTTCTTTTGCTGAAAACCGGTAGGTTCGGTAATCTGTCCCCTTTCGTCTCTGCATGGCTTACTCTGCCTCCGCCGCGGAATGCGTCCGCTCCCATTTTGTGACAGAATGCAGTTCTCCTGTCCGGACAAGCGCGCCGCTCCGGTCCCTCTGAAACAGCGTGTGCATCAGAATCTCATCTCCCTTCATGCCCGTAATCTCGGCAATCTCCTCTACCCGGCGCACACCGGAAGCATCTCTGCTCAGATGCACCAGGATCTCCACCCCGGCGGCTATCTGCCGGCGGATGACGGATACGCTCAGGTCCATGCCCATCAGGACCATCATTTCCAGCCGGGATACCATCTCCCGCACACTGTTGGCATGGGCGCTGCCCATGCTTCCGTCATGTCCGGTGTTCAGACAGACCAGGAAATCACCGGCTTCCGCGCCTCTGACTTCTCCGATGATAACGCGGTCAGGCCGCATCCTGAGGGCGGTCCTGATCAGGTCCCGGATCGTGACGGCTGCCGCCCCCTCCATCGCTGCCTCCCTGGCCTCAAGCCTCACCAGATTCGGCAGGCCCTGGAGCTGGAGTTCCGCGTTATCTTCGATCGTGATCACTCTCTCATCCGCGGGAATATAGGAAGAGAGCGCATTCAGAAAAGTCGTTTTCCCCGTGGAGGTCCCCCCGCCGATCAGCAGGGAATACCGGGCCTCTACCAGCCCCCGGAGGAACTCCGCCGCCTCCCGGGTCAGGCTGCCCAGCGCGATCAGTGTATCCATGGTGATCGGCCGGTCCGGAAAACGCCGGATTGTCAGAATAGGGCCCTCCAGAGACACCGGCGGAAGGACAATATTGACCCTGGATCCGTTTTCCAGACGCGCGTCTGCCACAGGCCTCTGTTCATTGACGACCCTGTTGCAGCTGCCTGCGATTTCACGGATTTTATTTAGAAAAATAGTGCTTATCATTGTCAATCCCTTTAAAACAAAGGGTCTATAATGATATGTACTTTTTATTATTTGCATAACGGCTTTATAATAAGCAGTCTTGCAATCTTCTTTCGCATTATTCCATAAATGTACAAAATTAATACAAGCGTCGTAATTCATGATGTTTTCAGATATCCAAAATGTCTCGGGGTTTTTGCTAAAAAGAAAAATCCCGCCGCATGATACTGCGACGGGTTCATATTATACAACTCACATACATTCCGGCCGTTCAACTTAGATACCCCTATTCCCAGAGCAGCAGATATATACCAAAGAGCCATCTTATACTTTCAATGACATCTGCCCGCGTATCTGGGAATACTTGACCTTGGCATTCCATGTCCAATCCGTGATAACCTGGCTCACTGTCTTGTGTTGCTCAAAAGCGTATTGCTTAAGCCGCTCTGCAGTATCCTTGTCTAATGAAATATTTACCCGAATCTTATTCATATTCACCCTCCTCTAAAAATGTGAAGCCGTTTCTTATCGTGTGTATGTTATACACACGATATGTGTATGTACTATACCCCCCTTTTCCCATATACACTCTACTGGTCAAACCGAATTTCGCCAAGGGAGACGCCAACGCTTTCAAGCCGTTCCATCAGCATCTGCCTCTGACCGCGCAGAATAGCGTTGCCAGCTTTTATATTCGCCAGTTGCTTATTTATGGCATCTTTTTGTCTTTGTAAATCCATGATACGTTCATCCAATTTTTTAATACGGCGGCGCATCATCTCAGTCTCCTTCACAAGCTCACCATATTCTCGGTCAATCGTCTTCATCCTGAGCGAGTTCGTTTTGCCCTCAAACTGGCAGACTCCTTCCGCCTCCAGAACTTCCAACACATATGGCTTTGATAATGTTCCGGATGAAACCCCGGCTCGTTCCATCAGATTCTTTTTGGTAACGTGCTCACCAAATCCTTTCATCGCATGAATTGCATCACGGATTAGATTAATAGTATCCTCTCGTTTCTTTGCATACATTGCCTGCATAGCCGGAGTCGGCGGCTTTCTTGTCCCCATCATTCGCCTCCTAATTGTTTATTCTGCTAAAAGCATAGTCATAAGCATCTATCCACCTCTCGCAAAGCGCTGCAAATGAATTGTTTCCTATTTCTTTGGCCTTCCGAAGCTTTTGTTCCCAGTCATGCTTGTCCCGTTCCATAAAAGGGACAACGTTTTGGTCAATATCAAGATGCAAGCAATACAGGC
>CAMODP010000011.1 GCA_946611445.1 uncultured Eubacterium sp. | reverse complement strand
AAAAATTCCGGACCCGCCGGTCTATTGACTTCCCGATCGTATCTCTGGCAACCGTATTCAGCAAAGACGGCGATACGATCAAAGAAGCCTCTCTGGTGCTGAACGCGGTTCACCCGATCCCGGTACAGCTCAAAGAGGTCGGAGAATTTCTGAAGGGAAAGACGGTGTCCGAAGAGCTGGCGAAGGAAGCCGCCGCGATGGCGGTACAGAATGCAATTCCGCTGGAGGGCAACCGTTATAAGATCAATGTGACAAGGGCGCTTGTCAGAAGGGCTGTCGCCGCATTGCACTGAGACGCAAGAGACGCGGGGCCGCGGGACTCTGTTCCCGTGGTCCTTTTTTCTGAAAAAGGAGCTATTGTATGATCCAGGATATCTATCCGCATAAACTGAAAAACCAGTACGACCCGGAGAAAAAGCCCGCGGAAGACAGCATCATTATGGCTTTCCGGGGAAACGAGGTGCTCATGGCCTCTGATGAAAACAGCGCGGTATTTCCGAGACTCGGCGACTTCACCATGGATAAGGAGCGGAAGGCCTCTCTGCAGTACCTTATCTCCATAGATGAGACGGACTGTTTCATGCTGGCGGCGGACGCGTTTGATCCGGAATCGGAAGCCGGCATCGGAGACCTGGAAATCCCTGAAGGGTTTTCCTTCCGCGATACCGGCAAACTGCGCCGCATGGATATCATGCCCCGGGAAAACCTGTTCATGGAGTTCACCGGGCATCAGATCTACCGCTGGTACAGGGACAACCGGTTCTGCGGGACCTGCGGAAGCCGGACGGAACACAGCAGGACCGAGCGGGCAGTCGTGTGCACGCACTGCGGCCGGACGATCTATCCCCGCATACTGCCGGCCGTCATCGTCGGCGTGACAAACGGGGACCGGATCCTGATGACGAAATACGCGGACCGCCCGCTGGCCTTCTACGCGCTGATCGCCGGCTTTACCGAGATCGGGGAGACGCTGGAAGAGACAGTGCAGAGGGAAGTCATGGAGGAGGTCGGCCTGAAGGTCAAAAATATACGGTATTACAAATCCCAGCCATGGGGCGTCGTGGATGATATCCTGATGGGCTTTTACTGTGATGTCGACGGAGACGACACCATCCGGATTGACCGGCACGAACTGAAGGAAGGACAGTGGTTCCGCCGGGAGGACGTGCAGCTTCAGCCGACGGACTTCAGCCTGACCAATGAGATGATGCGGGAATTCAAGGAGGGAAGGCAGTGAGCGGGGAGAGATTCTCCCCGCTGTTTTTTTACATCGTGCGGACGGCCGCCCGTATCACGTTTGCCGCGCAGTACTGCAGGTCTGCCAGTGTGATCCGGAAGCCGTCTTTTTCTTTTCCGGTGCGGACAGCCTGGATGATGTCGTCAGCATTTTTCTGACAGCCGGGCATCTGGATGTCGTTTCCGGCATATATGCATCCCGCAGAAGAGGAAATCGGATATTTCGGGATTCTGCTCCCGGTCAGGTCCGGCTGCTCCTGGGATGTATACCAGTCTGTCATGATGAGGCCCGTGTAACCCCATTCATCTCTCACCACACTCTGCAGCAGGTCCCGGTGATTGGCTGTGTGAACGCCGTTCAGCAGGTTATAGCTGGTCATCAGGGCCAGGGGATGTGACTCACGGACAGCGATTTCAAAGCCCTTGAGATAGATCTCGCGCAGAGCCCGCTCGCTGACATGGGAGTTGGTGAAGTAACGGTTTTCTTCCTGGTTGTTGACAGCCAGGTGCTTTATGGTCGTACCCTTTCCCGGATTGCTCTGGACACCGATGGTGATGGCTGCCGCTGCCTTTCCGCTGACGAGCGGGTCTTCGGAGAAGTACTCGAAATTTCTTCCGCACAGCGGGTTGCGGTGGATGTTCAGGGCCGGCGCCAGCCACAGGTCCACGCCGAACTGCGTCATCTCCCTGCCGATCATGGCCCCGGCCGCATTCAGCAGGGGCAGATTCCAGGACTGCGCCAGCGACCATCCGATGGGAATGGCTGTGCAGTACTGGTAATAGGTGACTGTGTTCTCATCCGTATAAGAAGGATCAAAAGGCGCGTACATGTCGCCCATCACTTCGCCGCCGGGCAGGAGGCTGCCTTCGGGTGTGGTCTTGAAGACGGGCTGGAGCCGGAGACCTGCCGGTCCGTCGGCCATGATCATGTTCTTGATTCCGCGGGACTGCATGAGAATGGGACTGGTATCTCCGGCGGCGCCCGGAACATCGCAGAAGACGCTGCCGACGACGGTCCCGCCTCCTGCGCGCAGCGTACCGACACAGAGTTCGGCCATCTCTTCGACTGTGAGCTGCGATACCAGGTCTTCGACCGTGCAGTCTCCCCGCTTCACATCTTCTGCGGTCAGTGTCTTTTTCGGGGCAGTGCCGGAGACAGGCAGCCGTTCCTCCGGGTATTCCGTCCGGGAAACGGACAGATCCGCCGCATGCAGGCAGAGCCTGGGAATGCCTGCGCCTGCGTCGTATGGGCTGCCGGCATCCGCTTCCCGCTGCTGCCGGATCTGCGCGGCCGTTTCTTCTGCGGGCGCCGGGATCTCCTGTACGGGATCGGTGTCCGGAAACAGGTTCCTGAGCACACTGACGGGAACGGTCTCATCCAATGTAAGGACAGCGGCGGTCTGCGTATCCCGGGAACTTGTCCCCACCCGCAGCACGTAGTCGCCTGCCTCCAGGATCCAGGCGGCGCGTTTTTCGCTGTATGACGCCAGGCTTTCTGCGGAGAAGCTGACACGGACAGTCTCTTCCTCTCCGGGAGAGAGGAGCTTTGTCTTCACAAAGCCGGCCAGTTCCTGATACGGTTTTTCAAGCTCTCCGGCGGGGGAAGAACAGTAGACCTGGACAACTTCTTTTCCTGACCGGGCGGTTCCTGTATTCTTTACCGTCGCGGTGACGGTCACCGTATTTCCGGACAGCTCCGCCCCGGTTCCGGTGACCGCAAAACGGGTATAGGACAGACCGTATCCGAAGGGGTACAGCGGGACGGCCCCGAAGGTGTCGAAATAGCGGTAGCCTACATAGATTCCCTCTGTGTAGTATTCGTCATCCACGTTGCCGTCATTCTCACTGAATCCGGCAGAGGACGGGTAGTCGGCATACTGCGCTGCCCATGTGTCTGTCAGCTTTCCGGAGGGTGCTGTTTTCCCTGTTATCACATCTGCCAGGGCGTCGCCGCCGGCAGCGCCGAGCTGCCCCATGAGAAGGACAGCGCCGATGCCGTCAATTGCGCTGATCTCAGACATGTCCATGACGCCGCCGATATTCAGGATCAGGATCAGTTTCGCATATGCCTGTCCCAGCTGCGTCAGCTGGTTCTTTTCCTCTTCATAGAGCAGATAATCCCCTCTCTTGTTTTTGCGGTCAGAGCCCTCACCCGATGTGCGGGAAATCACGTAGACGGCGGTATCTGTCCCGGACGCGGTGATGTCAGCTTCTGTGACGGGGACCGGGGCGATTACCTGGAAGGGATTGGAAAAGAAAGCCGAAAATTCACTGATGCCCTGCGCAGCGGCATACCGGGGCACCCAGTCAAAATAGTCCCGGCGCGCCTGTGCGTACCGTGCGTCCTGCCGGTCCAGCCAGTCTGTCGTGGTGATATGGAACCCGGCATTTTCCAGCCCCTGCGCAATGCTGACATTGACCCGGGCATTGACATCCCCGGAGCCGGTCCCCCCGCGGACGGTCTGTCTGGCGCCGCTGCCGTACAGGGCCACATTTCCTCCCGGTGCCAGCGGCAGGACGCCGTTGTTCTCCAGCAGCACAACACATTCCCCGGCCAGTTCACGGACCAGCGCGTTATGTTCCGTTTCCCGCTGTGTGACAGAATCTGACGTCGGTATCATACGTTTCTTCATGAAGGCTTCCTCCATATTCTGCAATTGTTCGGTACCATATTTTTTCTGGTACCGACCATAGTAGCATCGGTTCCCGCAATGCGTCAAGAAACCTGTCGCTGCTGCCCCATGCACCGCTGCGGAAGAAGTGCGATTTCAATGGCGGGTCACCGCAAGATATGGTACAATATTGCACAGAGAACAAAAAGAGACTGAGAAAGGAGAGCCGCGCTTATGAAGAAACTGGCTGTGATTCTTGTCGCGGCCGGAATGCTCGCCACATTTTCCGGCTGTCATCTGAGACATGATATGCTTCCGGCTACCTGTACGGAACCCTCTACCTGCAGTATCTGCGGAAAAACGGAAGGAGAACCCCTGGGCCATACGGAAGTGCCTGACGAGGCGGTGGAGCCTACCTGCACGGAAACGGGACTGACGGCGGGATCGCACTGCGAGGTCTGCGGAGAGGTTCTGACACCGCAGGAGACGATAGAAGCCCTCGGGCACGACTGGGAAGACGCGACCTTCTCCGAGCCGAAAACCTGCCGCGTCTGCGGAGAGACAGAGGGAGAGGCTCTGGGGAATGAGCTGTTTATCAACGCCCTGAATCCGCCCCTGCCGGAGGAAGAGATGGCCGAAACGGCAGAGAAGATCCTGGAGGAGGCTGCCGGCGAAACAGCGGACGAGGACGCAGACACCGCCGCGGATGACCTGTCCATCCATAAGGACATCCGGATCAGCGGTCTCTCTCACGGCCTGGGCGAGGCAGATGCGTTTTTTGACAGTTCATCATTTGAGATGACGGCCGACGCTGAAGACGGGCAGTACAGATTTCTTGCGGAGACGGTAGTCAACGGCTCCAGGCCGATTCCCGTGCTGGTCGCGGCGGACCGGGAGGGCATCGGATTCACGATGCCTGGCGTTACCCATGACTACTATTACATCTCCTTTGAGACGCTCACAGAGCTGCTGGGATTGTCCGCACAGACCTCCGCACAGCCGGATGCAGGCGTCTCCTCACCGCAGGAGGCGGCCGCGAAACTGGAGGAGCTGTTTGCGAGCGAAGAGATACGGGATCTTCTGCTGAAATATGAGAGAATCCTGTTCAGTGTCGTGACGGTGCACAACGCAAAGGAAACCAGAATGGAAATTCCGCTGTCCGCGCTGGATAAAAAACAGGACTGCCTGGTTCTGGAGATCCGGCCTGACGTCAGTGACTGGAGGGTGATGCTGCGGAAGCTGCTGACGACTGCCACAGCGGACGAAGATCTGAAGGAGAAGCTGTTCAGACCCCTGGCGGAACTGATGTACGCCTATGACGACACAGCTGCCTGGCGCTATGACAGCCCCGAAGAGTATGCGGATGAGATGCTGAAAGCATTCGATGAGTCCGTCGAATCTGCCCTGGGTGATGTGAATGAGATCGCGGAGACACTGGCGGAGCTGACCTTCACAGTGGCCTATGACAGCGGAAGGCTCTATGCGCTGCATGTACTGGATACGACTGGCGAGGGACTCTGCTATGAATCATACGGAGCGCCGGACACGGAGCGGGAAGACATCCTGACCGTGAACACCGGCGGGGAAGAGAAACGGCTGGTGTATAACAGCTTCCAGATCAGCGGCAGCCATCTGACAGGCAGGCTTGCCGTGAATGATGAGGAGCTGACGCTGGGCTATGATCTGGGGGCGGAAGAGGACGGCAGGCCGTTCTTTGACATCCGGCTCGGCTCTTCGGAGTATACGGCTGCCCTTTCGCTTGAAAATGAGGAGGCGGCGCAGCGTCTGAAGGCATTGTTTGACACGGCAGAGGCGGATGCCCAGGTGGAGGCCGTCGTATCTGACACGGAAGAGAGGGTGACCGTTCCGGATGAAAAGAAGGTCCTGAAAACGGAAGAAGACGTTGCAGAGGCATTTGAAACCGTCTCTGAAGAGATCCGGCAGGCAGAGCTGTTCGGGCACTCCTGGAAGGAAGCAACCTGTACCGAGCCGCGCACATGCGAGGTCTGCGGCGAGACAGAAGGAGAGCCTCTGGGACATGACTGGGGCCCGCTGACAGAAGCCGGCGAGCGTGTCTGCAGCCGCTGCGGCGAGACGGAGACGGTGTTTGAACCCGGCGAACTGGCCTTCACCGATGACGGGGAGGGAACATCCAGGCTGGTTTTGTCTGAAGAACAAAAGGAGGCAATCGATGAGATCGCCCTGATTGTCCTGCAGGATACCGAACACGGGTACCTGCATCTGGGAAGGCTTCAGATCGATGAAAGTCTTATCGGAGAGGAGTCTGCCCTGCCGGCGGCTCTGGATCCGGAATGGTTCTGCATAAACGGAACGCCGGCGGTCTATCTGGAGAGCGATGAAGACAGCGCCGGGAGCGGCGGCAGGACCCATCAGGGAGTTGTCCCGTTTATGTGCAATGATGAAGTCTATTTTCTGCAGGTCAGTGAATCTGACGGAACAGTCACCGCAGACAATATCATGGATGCCGATGAGAAACCTGTTGACAGCCTGAAGGACAGCGACAAAATACAGCTTTTGGGCGAGTATTTCACGCCTTCCCTGTCATCCAGGGGCGTTGATACGGTCGGGGAAGAACTCACCCTCCGTGACGCCAGAAACATCTCCCTGCAGCCCTGGCCGGACAGGGAAAAGATCATTGCCTTCTATATGCTGGAGGACAAAGAAGGCTATTACCGCTACAGCGAGAATTTTTACCCGTGATGCAGCTCGAAATAGTTTTTCCGGGTTGACAATATACCCTCCCGCTGCAGCTTCCCGAGCTCCGCAGACATGGCGCTTCGCTCCACGCCGAGATAGTCGGCGAGGGCCTGCCGGTCAAGCGGTATGTAAAAAGACCGTGAGCGGCTGGCCCCGGCCTGCTCCTCCAGATAAGCCAGGAGCTTTTCCCGCGTTGTTTTGTGAGCGAGGATCCGCAGCTTCCGGTTCATCAGCAGGTTTTTCTTCGCGACGACCATCAGCAGGTTACGGATGAGCGACTGGTGGAAGCAGCAGGAGTTGGAACAGGTCGTCAGTATTTTTGAGACATTGAGCAGCAGCAGGTCTGTATCTTCCTGCGCCTCGACGCTCACCGGCATCTCCTGCACGCCCGCGCAGGCAATTGCTTCCGCAAAGAGACTGCCAGGCCCCGCGACAGAGAGAATCGACCGGCTGCCGTCGAGACTGTCCCGCAGGATCCGCACAGAACCTGTCAGGACGAGACCTATCCTGCCGGCGGGATCCCCTTCCATAAAAATGTACTCGCCTTTGAAGGCGCGTTTCCGCTCTGCCCCCAGGCAGTGCATCATGGACAGCGCGTCTTCTTTTTTTATGCCCGAAAACAAAGCCGAAGCAGTCAGTATTTCAGTCTGCGGTTCTGAGAGTGTCATTGCGTTCCCCTTTATCACTGTTTGTACAAATGTTGGATTTACAACATACTAACTGTCTGTATTATACTATATTGAACACAGAAAGCAAGATAACAGCGTAACGCGATGCCGCCTGAAGCATTGCGCGAAACCGTCAGAGAGAAGAGAGGGAACGATATGATCCGGAAAATCATCCGCATAGACGAAGAAAAGTGCAATGGCTGCGGGCTGTGCGCAAAGGCCTGTCACGAGGGAGCCATCGAAATGAAAGACGGTAAGGCAAAGCTGGAAAGAGAAAACTTCTGCGACGGTCTCGGAGACTGTCTGCCGGAATGCCCTGCAGGCGCCATTTCCTTCGAGGAACGCGAGGCACCGGAATACGACGAAGAGGCTGTGAAGAAGAGCCGGGCTTCCGCCGGGCAGAACGCCTTTGAAGCGCGGCCGGATACACCGTCGGAGGTGGCGGCGGGCAGGCTGGGAAACTGGCCGGTACAGATCAGACTCGCCCCGGTAAAGGCACCGTATTTTGACGGCGCGAAGCTGCTGATCGCGGCAGACTGCACGGCATATGCGTACGCTGCTTTTCACCGGGATTTTATCCGCGGGAAAGTCACACTGGTCGGCTGCCCGAAGCTTGATCCTGTTGATTACAGCGAAAAGCTGACGGAAATCATCCGGGAAAATGACATCAGGTCTGTCACAATTGTCCGCATGGAAGTGCCGTGCTGCGGCGGCCTGGAATTCGCCGCCAAAAACGCTCTGCAGGAAAGCGGGAAATTCATCCCGTGGCAGGTGGTGACGATCGGGACCGACGGCAGAATCAGAGACTGAAGAACCAGTGAAAAAGCATATAAACAAAACACAGCGTATCGGATGAAGATAAAAGGAGGCAGCTGAAATGTCAACGGTAATGTCAGGATGTCAGGGAAATAAAGGCGTGCAGATCATGGAAAAGACATGTCCCCGGTGCGGGCATGAGATAGAAATCTTCTCAATCGATGTGGACGCTGTCTGCGAACACTGCGGATTTAAAATCTACAACGACACTTTGAACTGCGTCCAGTGGTGTCCATACGCGAAAGACTGCGTCGGCGAAGAGATGTATGAGCACCTGATGGCTGTGAAAGAAAGCCAGAAGAAGCGGCGCGAAGAGAAGAAGACAGCGTAGAGCCGGCAAAGGAGACAGGGGTCAGACCCCTGTCTCCCGCTGTTTCCGCTGTCTCCGTCCCGTGTCACCTGTCAGCCGATCAGGTCCCGTATGTCAGCGCTTTCCCATTCCGGATAGCATTCCGCCACGCCGGGATAGGTGATCTTGCCGTCATAGGTGTTGATGGCTGAGTAGATCACGTCATTCCGGCGGCAGGCATCCTCGAGGCCGGCTTCCGCGATCTGCAGGCCATAGCGGATCGTGGCGTTTGTGAGCGCGATGGTGGAGGTGCGCGGAACGGCTCCCGGCATGTTCCCCACGCAATAGTGAACGATACCGTCTTCGATAAAGATCGGGTCATCATGGGAAGTGACATGCGATGACTCACCGCAGCCTCCCTGATCAATGGCGACGTCTACAAAGACAGCGCCCGGCCGCATTTCCTTCAGGTAGGCTTTTTTAAACAGCTTCGGTGCGGCTGCGCCGGGGATCAGCACGCTCCCCACCACCAGGTCTGCGTCCCGGACGGCGCGTTCGATGTTGGCATCGTTGGATACAAGGGTCTGAATCCGGGAACCGTACAGCTCATCCAGATATTCCAGACGCCGGAGACTGATGTCGATGATCGTGACATCCGCCCCCATGCCGACGGCGATTTTGCAGGCATTGGCGCCTGCGGCTGTGTATTCCGCGTCGGCAAAACCTGAACCAAGACCGGCGCCGGCTTCGATCAGCACCTCATGACCGGCCGCGGCATAGCTTTTTACGTTGTCCGGCGTCAGTCCTACGCGGAATTCGTTGTTTTTGATTTCTCTCACACATCCTACCTTCACCTCAAGCTGCTCCTTTCTGCAAAAAACAAAATAAATATTTCCGAAACCCCTTTTTTATCAATGCGGGGTGTTTAGTATCTGGGCAGTTGCGCAAAAAAGGACGCTGTTATATCAGAACTTCAGCAAACAGATGATTCTTTACAGAATATTCTAACATAAGCGGGGCCAAAAATCTATCCGGCAGTTTCTGAAGGCGGATGCATTTTTCCTGCGGGTATGATACAGTATGCGTAACTCTTCAGACCCATGCGGATTTTGAAAAAACAGAACTGTCAAGCTTGCTTGTAAGGGGCTGTTCTATCCAAATTCCATATAGTTCTGGACAGTCAGCAGTTTGCATACGGCAGACTCCGTATTCTGCCGGAGCGTGACAGGCCGGTCAGATACCGGCTTTCAAAAAAGGAGTCCGTAACATGATTCAGGAATTAGAGAACAATGCCGTTTTTTCTACAGAGTACCGCAATACAGCTCCGCAGGAGGGGGATTTCGCCGCCGTCTTCGAGAACGGGGGAAGGAATCTCCTGATGCGGCTCCATGAGGATGGTTCCATGGAACTGCCTGAGGCGGTCCTGTTCAGGAAATACTGGCTGGACCCGGATGACGATGAGGCGGTGCGAAAGACCGCGGAAAACGGCGGCCGCCTGGTCTATCTGTTCACAGTCAGCGGCACCAGCTATTACAGTTTCATCTATGAGGGGCCGGACACGCCTGACTTTTCTTTCACAGGCATGGAGTTCCTGCCGTTTTCGTTTGAAAACAGGCCGCTGCCCAAAAATGTGTTTTTCGGAGCCGAGACGTCATTCCAGCTGTCCTCCTGGTATAATGACAACAGGCGCTGCGGCCGCTGCGGCGCGCCCATGTCCGTGCACCCGAAGATCCGCTGTGTCCGCTGCACATCCTGCGGATATATGGTCTTTCCGCGCGTTCTGCCGGCAGTGATCATCGCGGTGATCCACAATGACCGCCTGCTCATGATCCGGTACAGGGGCCGCGAAGAAGACGGATACGCAGGCACGGCTCTGATCGCGGGCTTCTGCGAGATCGGCGAGACGATCGAAGACACCGTCCGTCGCGAAGTCATGGAAGAAGCCGGCCTGAAAGCCGCGAATATCCGGTATTACAAGTCCCAGCCCTGGGGCTTCGCCTCCAACCTGCTGTTCGGCGTGATCTGCGATATAGAGGGCAGCGATGAAATTGCCGTACATGACACAGATGAGGTCGCGGAAGCCGTCTGGCTCACCCGGGAGGAGATTCACAAGCCCTACAACGGGGTTTCACTGACCAATGAGATGATTGCGTACTTCCGGTATGGGGAGGACTTCCGCAGCCATCTCGAGGTATAGACGTATAACCCCATACAATTTATTCTCAGAGCCCCGTAATCGATTACGATACGGGGTTTTTTTCTGCATTTTTCGCCCTCTCAGCGGCCAGAATAACGGCTTTTTTCGAAATCCTGTCTGTGTCCGGGTATTTTCGTCCGTTTTTTTCGTCGTTCGGAAGGCGGCGCGGGCCCGATTGTGTAATTGCCACAAACAAGCATATTGTAAATTGGCGTTTTGTCACAAAAAGAGTTCAATTATCAGATTATGCTTGAAAACAGGACAAATATGCGCTATTCTTAAAGCACGTAAACGTTTAAGTTCGCAGATTGGCAGCGGCTCGGTTTCCTGACCGTGGAAAGGGGATATATGGTCTCTATGAAGGATATAGCGCTGCGCTGCGGGGTCTCCGTTGCCACTGTCAGCAAAGCACTGAACGGACAGCAGGATATCAGCGAGGCAACCAGGGAGCGCGTTTTGAATGCCGCGAAGGAGCTCGGTTATACGGCGAACTCCGCAGCCAGGGCACTGAAGACAAACAGAACCTATAATCTGGGAATTCTTTTTGTTGATCTGCAGAACAGCGGCTTTATGCATGAATATTTTGCATCTACCCTGAATTTTTTCCGCATTGAGTCGGAGAAGAGGGGATACGATATTTGCTTTATCAACAGCAATGTCGGCCTGATGGGCAGGGATTACCTGCAGCACGCCAAGTACCGCGGCGTTGACGGTGTCGTTATCGTCTGCGCGGATTTTCAGGATCCGCTGGTCCGGGAGCTTGCCCACTCCGGCCTGCCTGTGGTGACGATCGACCATGCGTATCACAACCGCACTGCCATTTTATCAGACAATGTCGACGGGATGATGACGCTGGTCCGCTTCGTATACGGAAAAGGCCATCGGCGGATCGCCTATATCCACGGCAATCCGACCTCTGTGACCGAGAGCCGGGTGGCCGGCTTCTACAAGGCCTGCGAGGAGCTGGGCATTCAGGTGCCGGACGCATACATGGGTGCCTGTGAATACCATGAGCCGGCCAGCTGCTATGAAGCGACGGAAAAAATGCTGGCGCTTCCGGAACGGCCGGACTGCATTTTCTTTTCAGATGATTACGCCTATATCGGCGGTGTCAGGGCAATTCGCGACGCCGGTCTGCGGATCCCGGAGGATATTTCCGTCGTCGGCTACGACGGTATCCACATGGCAAAGGTGGTCAGCCCCCGCATCACGACATGGGAGCAGAACACGGAGGAGATCGGCAGACTCGCGGCAGAGAAGCTGATCGAGCGGATCGAAAACCCGCGGACCGCACTGCCGGAGCACATCGTCGTCCACGGGCGCCTGCTGGAAGGAGAGACTGTCAGGGAGCTGCCTGCAGCACAGGCAGGCGAAGCAGCACAGAGAGGGACTGGAAATGACGCGTGAAAAGGCGAAAAAACTGGCAGAAGAACTGGTCGGACGCATGACAGCGGAAGAGCGCGCCAGCCAGCTCCGATTTGACGCTCCCGCCATTGAGCGCCTGGGCGTCCCCGCGTACAACTGGTGGAATGAGGCCCTGCACGGCGTCGCCAGAGGCGGCACCGCCACCGTCTTTCCGCAGGCGATCGGAATGGCGGCCATGTTCGATGACGGTCTTCTGGAAAAGATAGCCGACGCAATTGCGTCCGAGGCAAGGGCAAAATACAACGCGCTTTCCGCGGAGGGCGACAGGGATATCTATCACGGCCTGACCATGTGGTCGCCCAATATCAATATTTTCCGCGACCCGAGATGGGGGAGAGGTCATGAGACCTACGGAGAAGACCCGTTTCTCACCGCACAGCTGGGAAAAGCTTTCGTGCGGGGCCTGCAGGGGACAGGCAGGACGCTGAAGACAGCCGCCTGCGCAAAGCACTTTGCGGTCCACAGCGGACCGGAGGCGCTTCGTCACAGCTTTGATGCTGCCGCTTCAGCAAAGGACATGGAAGAGACATATCTGCCGGCGTTCCGCGCGCTTGTGCAGGAAGCGGATGTTGAGGGCGTCATGGGCGCTTACAACAGGACAAACGGCGAGCCCTGCTGCGCGCACCCGGAACTCATGCGTCTGCTGCGCGGGGAGTGGGGATTTGAGGGATATTTCGTCTCTGACTGCTGGGCGATCAGGGACTTTCATGAGAACCACAAGGTTACGGCAAGCCCGGCCGAATCCGTGACGAAAGCCCTGAAGGCCGGGTGTGACCTGAACTGCGGCTGCACGTATGAGCACATCATGAATGCTCTTGAACTGGGCATGATTGATGAGGAGGACATCACCCGCTGCGCCGTGCGTCTGTTTACGACGCGTTTCCTTCTGGGAATGCTTGGGGATGAGGGCAGTGAGTATGACAGGATCCCTTATTCGGTGATCGAATGCAGCGAGCATCTGGCGCTTGCGCATCAGGCTGCGCTGGAGTCCTGCGTCCTGCTGAAAAATGACGGGCTGCTCCCGCTGGATCCCGCGCGGTGCGGCACGATCGGCGTGATCGGTCCGAACGCGGACAGCCGCGTCTCGCTGATCGGCAATTACCACGGCACCGCATCGCGGTATGTCACTGTTCTGGAAGGGATACAGGATCTGACGGCCGGAACGAACCGCGTCCTCTATTCACAGGGCTGCGCGCTCTCGGAGGACAGGGTCGAACAGCTGGCGATGGAGAATGACCGTCTGGCAGAAGCCGTGGCCGTCGCAAAAAACAGCGATACGGTAGTCCTGGTTCTGGGACTGGATGAGACACTTGAAGGAGAAGAGGGAGACACCGGCAACAGTTATTTCTCGGGAGATAAGACAGACCTGCTGCTTCCGGCACCGCAGAGGATCCTGATGAAGCGTGTGCTCGACGTCGGAAAGCCGACAGTCGTGATCCTGATGGCAGGCAGCTCGATTGACCTTGAGGAAGCGAACCGGAAGGCAGGCGCCATCCTGCTCTCCTGGTATCCCGGCGCATCAGGCGGACGGGCCGTTGCGGAGCTCCTGTTCGGAGCGGCATCACCCTCCGGAAAGCTCCCGGTGACGTTCTACCGAAACGAAGCCCTCTGCGAGATGCCGGACTTCACGGACTATTCCATGAAAAACCGGACCTATCGCTACTATCAGGGAGCCCCCCTGTATCCCTTCGGGTTCGGACTTACCTACGGGGCATGCCGGGTGACGCATCTGGAGGCAGACAGGACATCGGCCAGAATCCGGGTGAAAAACGAGGGTGACCGCGGCACGGATGACGTCCTGCAGCTCTACCTGCAGGATACGGGATCTTCCCTGGCGCCGCCGAATCCGGTTCTGTGCGGTTTCCGGAGGATTCATCTGGAGGCGGGAGAGGAGACAGAATTATCCGTTCCTCTCAGAGAAGACGCCTTCACTGTAGTTGATGCAGAAGGCGCCCGGCTTCCCGGGAGCGGGAAGTGGCAGCTGTACGCGGGATTCGGGGCACCGGACGCCGTGACACAGAAGCTGACAGGCACGAAAAGCCTGTGCGCCGGCATATAAAAATGTAACCTGTTGACAGTTTTTCCGTTCCGGTGCCTTACGTTCCCTGGACACGGAACAGGCAGGGACGGGACAAAAGTTATCCACATTGCAGCAATTGTTGAAAAACAACGCAAAAAAGGAGGAAAAAGAAATGAAGAAAAGAGTTCTCGCGATGGCACTCACAGCGCTGATGGCCTGTTCCGTGGCAGGAACACCCGTACTCGCTGAGGACGGAGAGCAGACCACCCTTACCATGTGGTGTATTGCTACAGAGAGCGATGCCAACCATCCCGCGTACGTGAAAGCGGTAGAAGAGTTTGAGGCAGCGCATCCCGATATCAAGATCGAATGGGAAGCCTTCGAAAATGAGTCCTACAAGACAAAGATCAAAGCTGCCATGAGTGATCCTGAGACCCTTCCGGACATTTTCTTCACCTGGTCCGGTGCTTTCCTTGGAGACTTTGCAGAGGCTGAGGCCGCGTATTGCCTGGATGATGCCTATGCACCCTATGCAGACCAGCTTCCCGAGGTAATGCTGCAGAACTCCACCTATGACGGCAAGCATTATGCGGTTCCGCTGACCATGAACATCGTAACGCTCTTTGCCAACATGGATCTGCTGGCAGAGGCAGGCTGGGATCATGTGCCGGAGACCTACGAAGACCTGACCGCCTGCTGCGACGCCCTTCTTGAGAAGGATATTATCCCGTTTGGCTGCGCAGGAAAAGAGACCTGGTGCGTGACCGAGTATCTGGAGCCGATCATTGAGAAGACCATCGGCTATGAAGCCATGAATGAGATCTTCGCAGGACGCGCCTCATGGAATGATCCCGAGATCGCAACGGCTGTTTCCACCCTGCAGGATATGATCAACAAAGGCTACTTCGATCCGGCCGGCATCGCGCTGGGCAATGACGAAGTCAAGGCCAACTTCATCGCCGGCAAGACCGCTTTCTATCAGAACGGTTCCTGGAACTGCGGCGAAGTCAACGACGCAGAAGGCAACTTCCAGGTTGCCCTCTTCCCGGTTATGAACGCTGACAAGGCCACCTACGGTCAGGTTATCGGCGGACCGAATGACGCTCTGGCTGTTTCCGCTTACTCTGAGAATCCGGATCTGGCCGCAGAGGCCGCTTTCGAGCTCGGCAAAGAGATCTGCCATTACGGTTATCTGGCAGGTTCCGGTCTGCCGGCCTGGACACCGGACTATGATATCAGCGAGGTGAAGCCGCTGGTCGCCGATGTTGCTGATATGGTTGCCAACTCTGAGGGCATGGTTCTGTTCGGCGACAACGCGATGAGCGCTGACCCGGCCAACACCTACCTTGACTATGTGGCTCTGGTTTACGGCTGTGAGATCGACGGCGAGGGCTTTGTCGAAGGCCTTACCAATGATCTTGGCTGAGCGGACAGAAGAATTCGTCTTATGAAGTAATCTGTTTGCTTAACAAGAGGGCGGCCTTCCCGGATTGTCCAGGGATCCGGGAAGGCCGCTTCCTTTAGATAAAAGGACGCGGACAAATGAAAAAACTATATGGCAATAAACTATACATACTGATTTTTCTTCTGCCGGCGCTGATCCTGTTCTGCGGCGTGCTGATTGCTCCGATCGGGGCATCTGCCTACTACAGTTTTTTTAACTGGAAAGGTCCGGGAGCCCCGAAGACATTTGTCGGACTTGCGAACTACAGGGAGCTTTTTTCCAGCAATGCCATCGGCTTCATGAAGGCACTGCGGAATTCCCTGCTGCTGGCTGCGCTCTCGGTATTCCTGCAGCTGCCGCTGGCCCTGGGCCTGGCTCTGACGCTGGGAAAGAGAATAAAGGGGGAGAGGGCGTTCCTGTCGGTCTACTTTATGCCGGTCCTGATCTCGACAGTCGTCATCGGCCAGCTCTGGCTGAAGATCTATAATCCGGATTACGGTATTCTGAATGTAATGCTGCGCAGCCTGGGTCTGGAGAAATGGACCAGGATATGGCTCGGCGACAAATCCACGGCGCTCGGGGCTGTATTTGTCCCGACACTCTGGCAGTATGTGGGCTACCATATGCTTCTGCTGTATGCCGGCGTGAAGAGCGTTCCCCTCGAACTGCGGGAGGCAGCCATGCTGGACGGCGCCACGGACAGCCAGGTCAACCGCTATATTGTCCTGCCGTATATCAAGCCGATCCTCCGGGTCAGCGTGATTTTTGCCGTAACCGGATCCCTGAAATCCTTCGACCTGATCTATGTCCTGACAAACGGCGGTCCGCTGCACGCGACGGAGGTGCCCAGCACGCTGATGATCAATATGCTGTTCCTGCGCAACCGCTACGGCATGGGCAGTACGATTGCCGTCATGCTGATCCTGCTGTGCTTCGCGTTTGCCCTGCTGATCAGCGCTGTTTTCAGAGAGGAGGATTGACGAATGAGAAGTTCTGGCAAGGGGAAACAGATTCTTGTCTATATCGGCCTGATTCTCTGGATGGTGGTCAACCTGTTCCCCGTATACTGGATGTTTACCTTCTCGCTGAAAAACAACGAGGAGATTTTCGGAGACAATATCGTCGGCCTGCCGAAGCACTGGCTGTGGTCAAACTACACCCAGGCCCTGAGTACCGGACATATGGGCCGCTATTTCCTCAACAGCACGATCGTGGCCGTGGCCACTATCCTGATCACGCTGGCCGTAGCCCTGATGGCTACCTTCGGCCTGACGCGCATGATCTGGAAGCAGAGGAAAAACCTGAACCGCTTTTTTATGCTGGGTCTCACAATCCCGATCCACGCTTCGATTGTACCGGTGTATGTGACCCTGTCCCGCCTTCATCTGCTGAACACATATTGGGCGCTGATTATTCCGTATTCTGCCTTCTCACTGTCGATGGCCATTCTCGTCTGCACGGGCTTTATGAATGAAATCCCGTTTGAGCTGGACGAGGCGGCCTGCATAGACGGCTGCAGTATCTGGGGAATCTTCTTCCGGATTATTGTCCCGCTGATGAAGCCTGCGGTGGCGACGGTCGGCATCTATACGTTTCTGCAGTGCTGGAACGAGCTGATGTTTGCAAACATCTTTATCAGCAAGTCCGCCCTGAAAACCCTTCCCGTCGGTGTCCAGGCACTGTCCGGACAGTACACGACAGACTGGGGTCCGATCGGCGCGGCGCTGGTTCTGGCGACGTTCCCGACACTGTTCATCTACATCTTCCTGAGCAAGAGAATTCAGGAGAGCTTTACTGCAGGCGCAGTCAAAGGTTAGGAGAGCACTATGTATTATATTGGAATCGATCTGGGCACCTCAGGCGTCAAATTGCTGCTGGTGGACGAAGAGGGGTCGATACTGAACGAAATCACGAAGGAATATCCCATCTCTTTCCCGCATCCGGGCTGGAGCGAGCAGAAGCCGGAGGACTGGTGGCAGGCCTGCTGTGCGGGCATTCCGGAACTGCTGAAGGGATTTGACGCGGGTCAGGTTGCCGGTATCGGCGCGGGCGGCCAGATGCACGGTCTGGTAATACTGGATGAGGCGGATGCCGTCATCCGTCCGGCTATCCTCTGGAATGACGGGCGCACGCAGGAGGCCGTGGACTATCTCAATGAGGAGATCGGCAGAGAAAAACTCTCACACCTCACTGCGAACATAGCATTCGCGGGTTTTACCGCACCCAAGATTCTGTGGCTGCGGAAGCATGAACCGGAGAATTTTGCCCGGATTGCCAAAATCATGCTGCCCAAGGATTATATCAACTATATGCTGACCGGCGTGCACTGCTGTGACTACTCGGATGCCAGCGGCATGCTGCTTCTGGATGTGGAGCACAGACAGTGGTCGGAAGAGATGCTTGCGATCTGTGAGGTCACGCCGGGACAGATGCCGAAGCTGTTCGAGAGCTACGAAGTTGTCGGCTGCGTCCGCCCAGAGACGGCTTCTCTGCTGGGTCTCCCGGAGGGGGTAAAGGTTGTCGCCGGCGCCGGAGACAATGCCGCCGCGGCAGTGGGAACCGGCGTGGTCGGCGAAGGCGGATGCAACATCTCTCTGGGAACCTCCGGCACAGTGTTTATATCCTCGAAAACCTTCGGCGTAGATCCGAACAACGCGCTGCACGCCTTTGCCCATGCGGACGGAGGCTATCATCTGATGGGCTGCATGCTGTCTGCCGCCAGCTGCAACAAGTGGCTGTGTGAGGACATCCTGCATACCGAGGATTACGGGGCGGAACAGGAGGAGATTACAGATGACAGGCTGGGACGGAATCATGTGTTCTTCCTGCCTTATCTGATGGGAGAGCGGAGCCCCATCAATGACGTGAATGCCAGGGGCACACTTACCGGCATGACGATGGATACCACGCGGGCTGACCTGGTGCAGGCCGTCCTGGAGGGCGTGGCTTTTGCCATCCGGGATTCCGTGGAGGTAGCCCGCTCGCTGGGTCTGGACCTGTCCCGCAGCACGATCTGCGGCGGCGGCGCCAAATCTCCCCTCTGGAGAAAAATTTTTGCCAATGTTCTGGGCATCCCGCTGGATATGGTAAAGACAGAACAGGGCCCCGGTTATGGCGGTGCCATGCTGGCCATGGTCGGATGCGGACAGTTCGCGAGTGTGCAGGATGCCGCCGACGCTCTGGTGGAGAGAGCCTCTACGACGTTCCCGGATCCTGAGCTGACGGAGCGGTACGAAACACAGTACCGGAAGTTCCACAAGATCTACGCGGTTATGAAACCGCTGTTTCCCGAGATTCTTTGAGGAGGACATGTATGCATATCTATTCTGTTGCCGATCCGGAATTCCGGCCCTACGGCAGGGTGCTGGAGGGGTATGACACAGCAGGCCTTCTGGCGGCTATGGAAGAAATTCCGCTGCCCGAGGAAGGGACTGCCTATCAGGCCGGCATAGGAAGTCTGGAAGCCTGTGAGATTTTCTCAGAGCTGCAGCTGCGCGCATACGGCGGCATGCCGATTGAACTGGGCATGTGCTGGGGACGCAATACAAAGCTGAACTGCCTGGAATACCACAGAGACAGTGAGATCAATATAGGCTGGAAGGATTTTATCCTGCTTCTGGCCCGCCAGCAGGACATCGAAGACGGTCAGCTGGACACTGCGAAGGTGATGGCCTTCCGGGCGCCTGCCGGTGTTCCGGTGGAGGTCTATGCCACCACGCTGCACTACGCACCCTGTCACGTCTCTTTTGAGGAAGGCTTCCGCGTCGCGGTGGCGCTGCCGAGAGGAACCAACCTGGAGAAGCCGGATTTCGCCCCGGGCTGTGAGGAAGACACCTGGATGACGGCGAGAAACAAATGGCTTCTGGCCCATCCGGACTCCCAGGAGGCAAAAGATGGTTCCCATATCGGCCTTACTGGTGTTAATATAGACATAAAGGAGGATCTTTGAACATGATGACGAATATTCCTGAAGTCAAGCTTGGCCTGATCGCGGTTTCCCGCGACTGTTTCCCGATCGCACTCTCCGAGAAGCGCCGCGCGGCAATCAGCCGGATTTGCGGTGGAGATCTCTATGAGTGCCCTGTTACCGTAGAAAATGAGAAGGACATGCTGAAGGCAGTCGCCGACGTCAAGGCGGCAGGCGTCAATGCTCTCGTCGTATTCCTTGGAAATTTCGGCCCGGAGACGCCGGAGACCCTGATTGCCAAGTATTTCCACGGACCCTGTATGTTTGTGGCGGCGGCAGAAGGCGACGGCGACCTGATCAACGGCCGCGGCGACGCGTACTGCGGTATGCTGAACTGCTCGTATAATCTCGGCATGCGCCATCTCAGAGGCTATATCCCGGAATATCCCGTCGGTACGGCACAGGATATTGCCGGCATGATTCGCGATTTTATCCCTGTCGCCCGCGCGGTGATCGGCGTCAGAGGACTGAAGATCATTACCTTCGGACCGCGTCCGCAGGATTTCTTTGCCTGCAACGCCC
>CAMODP010000010.1 GCA_946611445.1 uncultured Eubacterium sp. | reverse complement strand
AGAGCACGCGGTTCATACCCGCGGTGTCGAGGGTTCAAATCCCCCTCTCGCTACGGAAAAGTCCTCTGACTTCAATGATTTCAGAGGGCTTTTGTTTTTTGTCAGAAAACCTGTAGAAAATTGTGCAGGCCTATGGTATACTTAACAAAATTGAAACAATCAGAAAGGCAGGGTACTTGAATGGACAGATTACAGGAATTGGCAGACTTTTTGTATGAAAAAAAGGAAAGAGAGAGCAAGGCGAAACTGATTCTGTGGTGTCTGGCAGGCATCGGAGCCGTGGCAGCTATCGCAGGCGCCGCATATGCACTTTATCGCTTCTTTACGCCGAATTATCTGGAAGAGTTTGAAGATGATGACTTCGACGATGATTTCGACGATTATTTTGAGGATGAGGATCTGAAAGAAGAGGCTTCCGCGGAGGAAGAGCAGGCTGCCGACGAGAGCTGCTGCGATGGCGAAGAGAAAGCTGCCGACGAGAGCTGCTGCTGCGACGGCGAAGAGAAGGCCGCCGACGAGGAGAGCACCGGAGAAGCCGCCGAAGAAGGCGGGAAGGCAGAAGCCTGAGAAGAGTCAGCAGACTGATTCGGCAAGGAAACAGGACGTAGAAAGGGATCTCTGCATATGCCGGGATCCCTTTTTAGATGCATTGACAGGCAAGACAGAAAAGGAATCTGGAATGAAAAAAGGCGAGGAGTACACAGGAACGGTTGAGACAGTCCTGTTTCCGAACAGAGGCGTGGTCTCTGTAGACGAAACAGCAGTGATTGTAAAAAACACCATTGCCGGACAGACCGTCCGTTTCCGGATATCCAAAAAGAGAAACGGCCGTGCAGAGGGAAGGCTTCTGGAAGTTCTGCAGCCCTCACCTGCAGAAACGCAGGAAGCCGGCTGCAGCATTTATCCGGACTGCGGAGGCTGCCAGTACAGGACCCTGCCCTATGTGACGCAGCTGAATATGAAGGAAGAACAGATCGCCAGGCTCCTGCAGCCGGTGGTGGGGGAAGGTTTTTCCGCGTGCTTTGAAGGGATTCACGCCAGTCCTTCTGCGGATGCCTATCGGAACAAGATGGAGTATTCCTTCGGTGACTGTGAAAAAGGCGGTCGCCTGAATCTGGGTCTGCACCGCAGGGGGAGCATCTATGACGTCCTCTGCGCAGAGGACTGCCGAATCGTCCACGAGGATTTCAACAGAATTGTCGCGGCAGTTCTCGCGTTTTGCAGAGAAAAAGCCTGGCCGTATATGCACAAGAAAACACACGAAGGATATCTGCGCCATCTCCTGGTGCGCCGGGCTTCCGGCACCGGTGAGATCCTTATAGACCTGGTGACGGGAAGCCGCTGCCCGGATGGTCCGGAGAGAGAGGCGGAAGCACTTGCGCGGTTTGCCGGGATGCTGAGAAGTCTTCAGCTGGAAGGCAGCATTGCCGGCATTCTTCACACAGTCAATGATTCTCTGGCGGATATTGTGCAGAGTGACCGTACGGATATTCTGTACGGCCGGGATTATTTCATGGAAACGCTGCTGGGGCTTCAGTTCCATATTACGCCGTTTTCTTTTTTCCAGACCAATTCTGCCGGCGCAGAAGTGCTGTACCGACTGGCCAGAGAATATCTGGGTGATGTCAGCGGCTGTACTGTATATGACCTGTACAGCGGCACAGGTACAATTGCGCAGATGCTCGCGCCGGGAGCAGGCAGGGTAGTCGGTGTGGAGATTGTAGAGGAGGCGGTTCAGGCCGCAAAAGAAAACGCACTGGCCAATCATCTGGACAACTGCAGGTTCATTGCGGGAGACGTGCTGAAGGTACTGGATACCATAGAGGAAAAACCGGATGTGATCGTGCTGGATCCTCCCCGCGACGGCATTCATCCCAGGGCACTGCCGCGGATTCTGGCGTATGGCGTGCCGAGAATCGTGTATATTTCCTGCAAGGCGTCCAGTCTGGCGCGGGATCTGGAGCTGATACAGAGGGAGGGCTACACTGTTGCGCGGATAGCCTGTGTGGATATGTTTCCTGCAACTGCACACGTCGAGACCATAGTGCTGCTGCAGAAGCTGAATGCGTAGAAATCCTTTGTTATAAGCACTTTCTTATAGCAGAACACAGAAGGTATTGTTCAATAGCTGACTGCGACAGGAGAATTAACGATGAAAAAGCGAAAAACCCCGCGGAACGGCCTGCTGCTTACGGCTTCCGCCATTATTCTTTTCAGAATGCCGGAAGTGTATCGGGAGATGATAGTGTTATATTTTATACGGTCCCCGCACCGGCTCAGAAATCTCCGGTATATGCTGCAGAATCCCTTAAGGCAGCCGGCTCTGGGCATGCTTCTGTATGGGATCGTCTTCCTGGTGTTCGTATTCTCCCTGGCCGGGATGCTGCTGCAGGTGAAAAGCAGAGGACCGGGCAAGACAAAGGTGGAGAGAAGAACGGAGAAAGAGATCGAGACGATCGAAAAATCCTTCCAGACCGCGTATAAGAGCGGCAAAGACAGGTATCTGGACCAGCTGGACGATTTTCTGAGGAGCGGCTATCTGGATCAGAAGAGCTACAATGAGATGAAGAAAAAGTATAAAAACATGAATATCCCGGACGGCTTCTGAACAAATGAATCCGTACCGATACGCACTGTCATGAAAGGAAATCTTTGCCATGGCCGATAAGCTGTCCTTTGCCAGCGATTATCTGCGGGGCGCGCATCCCGCGATCCTTCAGAAGCTGGCAGAAACCAATATGATAAAGACATCCGGATACGGTACCGACCCCTTCTCGGAAGCGGCCCGGCAGAAGATCCGGGAGGCCTGCGGGTGCGAAGGCGCCCTCGTCGAATTCCTGGTCGGAGGCACGCAGACCAATGCCGTCATGATCGATGCCTTTCTGAGATCCTGGCAGGGAGTCATCGCGGCGGAGACAGGCCATATCAGCACCCATGAGGCGGGCGCGATTGAGGCATTCGGCCACAAGGTGCTGACGCTGCCCCAGGAGGCGGGAAAGATTTCTGCGGAGTCCCTGCAGCAGTATCTGGAAACCTTCTATGAAGATGAGAACCATGCGCATATGGTCGCACCCGGTATGGTATATATCTCACAGCCCACGGAATTCGGCACGCTGTATTCTCTTCGGGAACTGCAGGAGCTGCGCGCCGTATGCCTTCAGTACCGGATCCCGCTGTATCTGGACGGAGCCAGACTGGCCTATGCTCTGGGCTGTCCCGCAAACGACGCGGGCCTCTCGGATATAGCGGCCTGCTGTGACGCCTTCTATATCGGCGGAACCAAGTGCGGCGCCCTCTTCGGGGAGGCCGTCGTGGTACCGGATCCGACAAAGGTGCCGGCCCTGTTCACAATTATCAAGCAGCACGGTGCCCTGCTGGCAAAAGGCAGAATTGCAGGACTCCAGTTCGACGCGCTCTTTACGGACGGCCTGTATGAGCGGCTCGGAAAGACGGCCATCGCCGCTGCGGACCGGCTCCGCTCCCTGCTGCGGGAAAAGGGGTACAGGTTCTTTTACGAGACACCGACGAACCAGATCTTTATCGTGGTGGAAAACGGCAGGCTGCAGGAGCTGGGAGCCCAGGCGGAGTACAGCTACTGGCAGAAATACGACGATGCGCATACGGTGATCCGTCTGGCCACAGACTGGGCATCTGCAGAAGAAGAGATTGATGCCCTGTCAGCCATACTGTGATTTAAAAAACCGCCGAAAAAAATTCGCAAAAGGGTCTTGCTTTTTCTGCCGACATCGTCTATAATCATCCCTGTTGTACGAAATTGGGCTATCGCCAAATGGTAAGGCAACGGACTCTGACTCCGTCATTTCCTGGTTCGAATCCAGGTAGCCCAGCTTGGAACCCATCACAGCAATGTGGTGGGTTTGTTTTATCTATACGAGGAGAAAAATAATGTCATACAGTTTTGAGAGCCGTGTGCGGTTCAGCGAGATCGACCAGCATGAAAACATGACGCTTCACAGCATGGTCAATTATTTTCAGGACTGCGCAACCTTTCACTCAGAGGAAGTGGGCTTTGGTTTTCACCGGAACCAGGCGGCGGGGCAGGCGTGGATTATTGCCGCCATGCAGATCAGAGTCGACCGCTGGCCCCGGTTCAATGAGCTGATACGGGTTTCTACCTGGGCCACCAGGTTCCGCGGCATGATCGGGCTCCGGAGCAACTCCATAGAGACGGCTGACGGAGAACTGCTGGTAGCCGCAAACGCGCAGTGGGTCTACATGGATATGAAAAAGCAGGTTCCCATACGTGTGCCGGCGGAACAGACAGAGGCTTACGGCATCGAGCCGGAGAGGGCTTTCCCGGAAGAGACGATCGGCGGACGCAAGATTCAGGTTCCGGCAGAGGGCGGGACGGCACACGACCCCTTCGTGATTCTGGAACAGCATCTTGACATAAACGGTCATGTCAACAACGGACAGTTTGTTCTGATGAGCATGAAATATTTTCCCGAACTGCCGGGTACGCGGCATCTTCGTCTGGAATTCAGCCGGCAGGCATTTCCCGGAGATGTGATCTGTCCCTTCGTGTACACACTGCCGGACGGGATGATGGTCACTCTCTGCGGAGAGGACGGAAAGCCGTACTTTATCGCGGAAGCCAGGAAGTGAAACGCGAAGGAGGAGATAACGCTATGCTTGAACCGGGCAGAAAAATCACCCTGCAGATCATCCGCCGGACAGATTTCGGCGTCTATCTGGCGGAATCGGAAAAAGCGGAAAAAGAAGACAGCGTCCTGCTGCCGGCCAGACAGGTGCCGGACGGGGCAAAGATCGGTGATGCGGTAACCGTTTTTCTGTACAGAGATTCACAGGACCGTCTGATCGCGACAGTCAGGGAGCCTGCTCTGGAGCTGGGCGGGCTGGCTGTGCTGCGCGTCAGAGAGGTGAGCCGGATCGGCGCTTTTCTGGACTGGGGCCTGGAGAAGGATCTGTTCCTTCCTTTCCGGGAGCAGACCGTGCATGTGAAAGAGGGAGATGAAGTTCTGGTATCCCTGTATACAGACAAGAGCGGCCGGCTGTGCGCGACGATGAAAGTGTATCCGTATCTGCGTACGCGCGCGCCCTATGTCGCCGGTGATACGGTAAAAGGCCGCGTATATGAGCGCAGCCGGAATTTCGGCGTGTTTATTGCTGTTGACGACCGCTATTCGGCGCTGATTCCGCAGAAAGAGGCGCAGGGGACATATACGCCGGGAGAGATCATAGAAGTGCGGGTCGTGGAGGTCCGGGAAGACGGCAAGCTTACCGTGACGCCCCGGCAGAAGGCATATATCCAGATGGATACGGACGCGGAGGCGATCCGTACCCGGATAGAAGAACTGGGCGGCAGCCTGCCGTTTGATGACAAGGCGTCACCCGAGCGGATCAGCGGGGAATTCGGCATTTCCAAGGCGGCCTTCAAGAGGGCGGTCGGGCACCTGCTCAAGGAAGGAACCGTGGAAATACGCGATGGGAGAATTCAGCTGAAAGAGCAGTAAGTACGGATTTCATTCATGCTTTCCGCAAATATATGAAAGGAGCCCCCATGCGCTTTACGCATCTGCACGTCCACACAGAATACAGTCTTCTGGACGGTTCGAATAAGATAAAGGAATACGTCGCCCGTGTAAAGGAACTGGGCATGGACAGTGCTGCCATCACCGATCATGGCGTGATGTACGGGGCTATCGAATTCTACAAGGAATGTCTGGACGCGGGAATCCGGCCGATTCTGGGCTGTGAGGTCTATGTGGCGCCGGGATCCCGCTTTGACCGTGAGCAGGGGACCGGTGACGACCGGTATTACCATCTTGTGCTGCTGGCAGAAAACAACACCGGCTATGACAACCTGAAGAAGATCGTCTCCAGAGGCTTTACGGAAGGGTACTATTATAAACCGCGGGTCGACCTGGAACTGCTCCGCGAGTACCATGAAGGGATCATTGCCAGCTCTGCCTGTCTTGCCGGCGAGGTCTCCAGAAATCTGGCGAGGGGCAGATATGAGGAAGCAAAGACCGCTGCACTCCGATATGCTGAGATATTCGGCCGTGATAATTTCTTCCTGGAGCTGCAGGATACGGGGGTGCCGGAACAGAAGGCTGTCAACGCGCAGCTGCTGCGCATGAGCGAGGAGACCGGTCTGGGACTGATCTGTACGAATGACTGCCATTACACGTACGCAGAGGATGCCGATCCCCATGACATTCTGCTCTGCATCCAGACAGGGAAAAAGCTGTCTGATGAAAACCGTCTGCGCTATGAGGGCGGACAGTATTACGTCAAGTCGCCGGAGGAGATGGCAGCGCTCTTCCCGTACGCGCCGCAGGCACTGGAGAATACACAGAAGATCGCGGAGCGCTGTAATGTGGAGATACGCTTCCACGAGCTGAAGCTGCCGAAATTCGATGTTCCTGACGGATATACATCTGCGACGTACCTGCAGGAGCTGTGCCGAAAGGGCCTGGAGAGACGCTATCACCCGGTCACGGATGAACTGCGGGAACGGCTGGAGTATGAGCTCGGCGTCATCCAGAGCATGGGCTTTGTAGATTATTTCCTCATTGTCTGGGACTATGTCCGCTTTGCGAAGGAACACGGCATCATCGTCGGCCCGGGGCGCGGCAGCGCAGCCGGATCCCTGGTGTCCTACTGCCTCGACATCACGACGCTTGACCCCATGAAATACAGCCTGCTGTTTGAGCGCTTCCTGAATCCGGAGCGTGTGTCCATGCCGGATATTGACGTGGATTTCTGCTTCGAGAGACGGCAGGAGGTCATCGACTATGTCGTGCAGAAATACGGCCCGGAGAGAGTTGTGCAGATCGTGACGTTCGGCACGCTGGCGGCGCGGGGCGTCATCCGGGATGTGGGGCGTGTGATGGATCTGCCCTATTCCCGCTGCGATACCATCGCGAAGATGATTCCGAATGAGCTGAATATTACGATCGACAAGGCCCTGTCCATGAACCAGGACCTGAAGAATCTATACCAGGAAGACGAGGAGGTCAGGCATCTGATCGATATGTCCCGGAGGCTGGAGGGTCTGCCGCGGCATACCTCCATGCATGCTGCCGGCGTCGTCATATCCTCCCGTCCTGTAGACGAATTCGTGCCGCTCTCCAGGGCGGCTGACGGAACCATTACCACCCAGTACACGATGACGACGCTGGAGGAACTGGGCCTGCTGAAAATGGATTTTCTGGGCCTGCGTACACTGACCGTGATCCAGAACGCCAGGATGCTCGCCGAACAGGAGACCGGGGGTCCCATTGATCTGAATGCCATTGATTATAATGACCCGGCCGTGATGGCCATGATCGGCGCGGGAAAATGCGAAGGCGTCTTCCAGCTGGAATCCGCCGGCATGAAAAGCTTCATGAAAGAACTGAAGCCGCAGTCCCTGGAGGACATCATCGCAGGCGTGGCGCTGTACCGGCCGGGCCCGATGGATTTTATACCCCAGTATATCAGAGGCAAGAGCCGCCCCGATCTGGTGCGCTATGAATGTCCCCAGCTGAAGCCGATCCTGGAGCCCACCTACGGATGCATTGTATACCAGGAGCAGGTCATGCAGATCGTGCGGGACCTGGCGGGCTATACCTACGGCGGGAGCGATGTACTTCGCCGGGCCATGTCGAAGAAAAAGGCAAAGGTCATGGAGGAGGAGCGGCAGAATTTCGTCTACGGCAATCCGGAAAAGGGGATCCCAGGCTGCATCAGCAGAGGCATCTCCGAGCAGACGGCAAACCACATCTATGACGAAATGCTGGACTTTGCAAAATATGCCTTCAACAAGTCGCATGCCGCGGCATATGCCATCGTTTCTTTTCAGACCGCCTGGCTGAAATACTATCATCCGGTTGCCTTCATGGCCGCGCTGATGACCTCCTGTATTGATAATCCCGGGAAAGTGGCGGAGTATATACTCCACTGCAGACAGCTCGGGATCGGGATACTGCCTCCGGACATCAACCGCAGCAGGAGCACGTTTACGGTAGAGGACGGAAAGATCCGATATGCGCTGACCGCGGTCAAGGGAATCGGCCGGCCCGTCATGCAGGCGATAGAAGAAGAGCGGGAAGAAAACGGCCCGTTCCAGAGCCTGCAGGATTTCTGCCGCAGGCTGGACGGCAGAGAGGTCAACAAGAGGACGCTGGAGAGCTTTATCAAAGCGGGCGCGTTTGATTCCCTCGGGGGTACGCGCAGGCAGTTTCTGCAGGTTTACACACTGGTGATGGATCAGACTGCGCTGGAGAGAAAGAGCAGCCTCACAGGGCAGATGAATCTTTTTGACTTTATGGGTGAGGATGACCGGAAGGCCATGGAGATCCGCCTGCCAGACGTGGGGGAATTTTCAGCGGAGGAGAAGCTTGCCTTCGAGAAAGAAGTCACAGGCATCTATATCAGCGGGCATCCGCTGCAGGATTATGAGGGCAGGTGGAGAAAATGCGTCACGAATGTGAGCACGGATTTCCTGCCGGATGAGGAGACGGGGATGCCCCGGGTGCCGGACCAGGCCAGGGCCGTGATCGGCGGCATTATCGCGGAAAAGACCATAAAATACACGAAAAACAGTCAGACGATGGCATTTGTGACACTGGAGGACCTGGTGGGGACGACAGAGGTCATCGTTTTTCCGAAGAGCTATGAGAGATATGCGCCCCTGCTCGCGGAGGACGCAAAGGTCTTTATTGAAGGACGGGTGTCCGCGGAAGAGGACAAGCCTGCGAAGCTGATCATGGAGCGGGTATTTCCCTTCTCTGAGGCGGCAGCCGAGCTCTGGCTGCAGTTCGCGGACAGGGATTCCTACGAGAGCATGGCTGAACAGGTGCGCAGCCAGCTGCCGGCTGACGGAGGAAATGACCGCGTCGTAATATATCTCCGCGCGGAGAAGGCGATGAAAAGGCTTCCCGGAGGCATAAACCTTATGCAGGACCGCGCGCTTCCCGGCAGGATGGAGGCCCTGCTCGGAAAAGACAATGTGCGTATCGTGGAAAAGGGCATTGAAAAGAAAACAAAAATGCTTTAAAATCTTCTTAGATCATGCACAAAGGAGACACGTATGGCTACAGAGCGCAAAGTGAAGACGATAGGTATCCTGACCAGCGGCGGCGATGCGCCGGGCATGAATGCGGCGATACGGGCCGCAGTGAGGAGAACTCTCGGAAAAGGACTGAAGGCAAAAGGAATTCTGAAGGGATATGAAGGCCTCATCAATGAGGAAGTCTTTGACATGGGAGCCAGAGATGTCTCTGATATTATCGGCAAGGGAGGCACGATCCTGTACTCTGCCCGCTGCAAGGCCATGCACACGGAAGAAGGCGTGGCAAAGGCTGCCGAAACCTGCAGGAAATACGGTATCGACGGCCTGGTGGTCATAGGCGGCGACGGATCCTTTGCGGGCGCGCAGAAGCTGGCTGAGCACGGGGTCAACACCATCGGCGTCCCCGGCACGATTGACCTGGATATCGCCTGTACAGAGTATACGATCGGCTTCGACACGGCTGTCAACACAGCCATGGAAGCCATCGACAAGGTGAGGGATACTTCGTCCTCACATGAGCGGGTCAGTATCATTGAGGTCATGGGCCGCAATGCCGGTTATATCGCTCTGTGGTGCGGCATAGCATCCGGAGCGGAAGACGTGCTGCTGCCTGAGAACTATGACTACAATGAACAGGCGATCGTTGACCATATTATCGATACCAGGAAAAAAGGGAAAAAGCATCACATCATCATCAACGCGGAAGGCATCGGCCATTCACAGGCCATGGCAAAGCGAATTGAAGCCGCTACGGGACTGGATACCAGGGCGACGATCCTCGGCTATATGCAGCGCGGCGGCAGCCCGACCGGTAAAGACCGTATGTATGCGACAATCATGGGCGCAAAGGCGGTCGACCTGCTGGCAGAGGGCAAGACAAAGAGAGTTGTGGCTTATCGGAACGGCGAGTTCATAGATTACGATATCAATGAGGCGCTGGCCATGAAGAAGAAGCCTTCCCCGTATGAACTGTCCCTGGTTGAAGAACTGTCCTACAGTTATGTCATTCACTGAGAAGGGGAAACGGGATGATCACATCGGCCGACAATCCGCAGATCAGACATATCATCCGACTGAATACAAAAGCACGCGCCCGGCGGGAAGCCGGGTGTTTTGCTGTGGAGGGAATCCGGATCTTCCGGGAGGTACCGCCGGCTCTCCGTGAACAGGTGTATGTATCGGAGACCTTTATGCGGGAGCACGGAGAGGTTCTGGGAGAAGTGTCTGCAGAGGTGGTCGCGGACCGTCTGTTCCCCAAAATGTGCGATACACAGACTCCCCAGGGTATTCTCACTGTGGCCAGGATGCCGCAGTATACGAGGGAACAGCTGCTGGGAAGAGAGGGGACGGCGCCTCTTGTCCTGCTGCTGGAAGACCTGCAGGATCCGGGAAATGTCGGAACCATTCTCCGCACGGCAGAGGGCGCCGGCGTCACAGGGGTGTTCCTGAGCAGCAGGACAGCCGATATCTTTTCGCCGAAGGTGATACGGTCCACGATGGGTTCCGTATTCCGGGTGCCTTTCCGGCAGGAGCCGGACCTGGAGGAGCTGGCAGCGTGGCTTGCCGGCAGAAATGTCGTATCTTATGCCGCGCATCTGGCCGGAACGGCGGCGTATACAGAACCTGATTACAGGGGCGGGACGGCCTTTTTTATAGGCAATGAGGGCAGCGGACTGTCAGAGACGCTGTCCGGGGCGGCAGCCTGCCGCATCCGCATACCGATGGAAGGACAGGTCGAATCTCTGAATGCAGCTGTGTCCGCCGCCGTGCTTCTGTATGAGGCGCACAGGCAGAGGAGCGCTGGCTAAACGATCAGCTGCAGCATGCACGGCAGGCATTCGACGGTAATATCGCAGCTCTGTGCGCCGACTTCACCGTCAGTGTGCACCCAGAGAGGCGCAGATGTTTGTATGTGCACCCGCTTTACCCGGAAGGGGTTTACGCCCCGGATGGAGTAATAGCGGCCTGCGTGCGCGGCCGGGAAGGACAGGAGTGCTCTGGGGACGGATATGTCTCCGATGACAACCAGGTTCAGCAGCCCGTCTCTGTCATCGGCATCCGGGGCAAAGCGGTAGCCGCCCCCCTCATATGGCTCATTCATGACGGCGGAGAACAGCATCCGGTCCATGCGGAAGGTGCGGCCACCGTCCATCTCCACATCAACCCGGGTTCTCGGGCTGCCGAAGATCTGCCGGATACCGATGACCCCGTAGGTCAGCCGGCCCGCGTGCAGTCTGTTGAAGAAGTCTTTGACAGGGGAGGACAGAGCCTCCGCGCAGATAGAAGCATCATATCCGATGCCTGCGCTGACGCAGAACAAACGCTTTGCCTGCGTATCCGCGCCGCAGGTGACGCTTCCCAGGTCAATCGTGCGGCGCAGCCTTCCTTCTGCAATTCTGCGCAGGGCAGCTTCCGGATCGGCCGGCAGGCCGAGACCCCGGGCAAAATCATTGCTGGAGCCGACAGGTACGATTCCCACCTGCACATTACGAAAATCAGATATGCCATTAATGACTTCATTGATTGTGCCGTCTCCGCCGAGGATGATGAGCGTCGTCATATCCGTACCGGCGCCGCCATCGGGCGCGTCCCATGCGTCATCGGCTTCCGGCAGACAGCCGGAAGTGATGGATCTTGCCAGCTCTCTGGCGCTTCTCGCATCGTTTTGATCCGGGCGTTCCGGATCCGGAAGGGAAGCGGGTGACTTCCGGGTATAGTACAGGCGGAAGGACCTGTGCCTGCTGCGGAGCAGATCCCGGAGTGTGTCAATGGACTGCGTGTCTCTGCCGGACTGCGAAGACGGATTTGCGATGAGATGATACATACATGCCCCCCTGTGAAGCCTTTTTCACAAGTATACATGATTTGCAGGCAGGTTGCAAACGGACAGGACAGGGCAGATCCGGGCGTTATATGTAAATATCTATGTGATCAGGTCACCAAAAGTGGCTTACGGAGGAACAGTATTATGAGAACATGCGGTATACTTTTTCCGGTTTCATCCCTGCCTTCAGGGTACGGAATCGGCTGCTTCTCACGGGAAGCGTATCAGTTTATAGATTTTCTGCATGATGCAGGCCAGGGATGCTGGCAGATCCTGCCGCTGGGGCCGACCGGATATGGAGATTCGCCGTATCAGCCGGTGTCCGCGTTTGCCGGCAACCCCTATTTTATCTCTCCCGATGTGCTTGTCGAAGAAGGATTCCTGCTGCGGGAAGAATGCGACGGCATGAGCTGGGGAGCGGATCCGGAAAGGGTGGATTACGGCGCACTGTACGAGGGCAGACAAAATCTGCTCCGCCTGGCGTTCGGCCGTTTCCCGGACAGGCTGAAGAATGACGCCGCCCTGCAGGCGGAATGGAAGTCCTTCTGCGCAAAAGAGCAGTGGTGGCTGGAGGACTATGCGCTGTACATGACCATCAAGGAGCTGTCCGGCGGCCGGGCCTGGAGTGACTGGGAGGCGCCGCTGCGCCTGCGGGAAGCGGAAGCCCTGCGGCGGGTGCGGGAACAGGAGAGCGGGAAGGTACAGTATTACTGTTTCCTCCAGTTTATGTTCAGCCGCCAGTGGAACGGACTTCGCGCCTATGCCGCAGAAAAACAGATACGCATCATAGGCGACATCCCCTTCTATGCGGCGATGGACAGCGCCGATACCTGGGCGCATCCGGAAGTGTTCATGATGGATGAAGACCGCCGTCCCGCAGCCGTGGCAGGCTGTCCGCCGGATGCCTTTTCACCGACGGGACAGAAGTGGGGAAACCCGGTCTATGACTGGAAGTACCTGAAGAAGACAGGATATGACTGGTGGATCAGACGTATGGCGCGCAGCCTGGAACTGTACGATGTGCTGCGGATTGACCATTTTCACGGCTTTGAACAGTATTATGCAATCCCGGCAGAGGATGAGACCGCTGAGAATGGCGAGAGCCGCAAAGGCCCGGGCCTGGATTTTTTCCGGGAACTGAAGCGGCAGCTGGGAGATGTCCCGGTGATTGCCGAGGATCTGGGAACCGTGACGGAAGAAAACAGAAAACTGCTGGAGGAGACCGGTTTTCCCGGCATGAAGGTTCTCCAGTATGCGTTCACCAGCTGGGACAGCATCTATCTGACACACCGGCATGAGAAGAACTATGTCGTTTACACAGGTACGCACGACAACACGACAGCCCTTGCCTGGGTAGAGGATCTGCGCGACGGTGAGCGGGATTACGTGCGGCGCTATATCAATTCTGAAAACACGGATTACGGCCGCTTTGTCTGGGATTTTATACGGGAAGCCTACCGTTCCACAGCGGATCTGTGCATCATCCCCCTGCAGGACTATCTGGTCAAGGGCAGGGAGGCGCGCCTGAACGCGCCGGGCACGGCAGAAGGCAACTGGCAGTGGCGCCTGCGGCCCGGCTTTCTCTCAGATGATCTCTGCCGCAGCATAAGGGGCCTTTCTGAGCTGTACGGCCGCATTCCGCAGGAGGAGGCAGATGAATAACACATTTTTCGCCATGCTTTCCCGCATGAAATACATTGAGCGATGGGCGCTGATGCGCAGTTCCAGACCGGAAAATCTCAGTGAACACTCTCTGGAGGTGGCTATGATCGCGCACGCGCTCTGCCTGATCGGCAATGTCCGCTACGGCCGCCACCTGCCCGCGGAGAGGGCTGCGCTGGTGGGGCTCTATCACGACGCGTCGGAAATCATCACGGGGGACATGCCGACACCGGTAAAGTACTATAACAGGGATATACGGGATGCCTACCGGCAGGTGGAAGAGGTCGCGGAGAGACGGCTTCTGGAAAAGCTGCCGGAGGATCTGCGGAGCGCATATGCCTCCGTATTCCGGGGGGAAGACGACCCGGAGGAGCAGTATATGCGCCGGCTCGTCAAGGCGGCTGACAGGCTCTCTGCTCTGATCAAATGCATTGAGGAAGAAAAAGCGGGCAATACGGAGTTCCGCACTGCCGGAGAATCCACGAAGGAGCTTCTGCGTCAGCTGCGGGCCGACTGCCCGGAGGTAAATGATTTTATGGAAGAGTTCCTGCCGGCTTACGGCAGGACGCTGGATGAGCTGTCAGGCTGACTGCTTTCGGCGGTCTCACTCCCGGAATCTGTCTGCTCTTCTGTGTCCGGAGAAGCATTGACATATTTTTCGAGATATTCTTCCAGACACAGATTTTCACTGCGCATGACATGTGAGGCTGTCAGGCCGACATAGCGGTAATGCCACGGCTCAAATATAATGCCGGTGATCTCTGACTTATCCTCGGGATAACGCACGACAAAGCCGTATTCCCAGCAATGCTCCATGAGCCATTGCTGCGCAGGCTCATTCAGCTGACTTTCGTCTACGTCTGGATTCGTGGTCGTTCCGATGTCCACTGCCAGGCCCAGCTCATGCTCACTGGTGCCCGGGACGGCGACGGATTCGCCGGCATGTTTCTGCGCCGTTTCCAGATCCTCGCCTGCGCCCAGATACATGTCTGTCATATTCTGAAAATACAGCTCCTGCAGCTCATGCTCGCGGAAACCGGAGATAACAAGGGGATTCAGCCCTTCCAGACGGCAGTCTGTGAGCATTTTCAGAAGCGCGTCACTGCAGCGCACGTCCGCAGACTGATCATTCTCAATCAGAACGACCTCGGGGTCATACCCTTCGGGCAGCGGGTGCTCCGCGTTCACCAGGATCAGGCACCAGTCATCTGCGGGATCATAGTGGGAAGTATCCGGTGCCGGCGTCGGCTCGGGCGTCGCTTCCGGCGCAGCTTCCGACAGCACGGACTCTGCTGCCGCAGTGTCTGCAGCAGATCCTGCTTCCGCGGCATCGGCGGACTCTGGTGATGAGACCGAGGATGCGGCAGTATTTTCCTCCAGTTCCTTCAGAGCCTGCTCGGCTTCTGCGTCTGACAGGTCAGAGGGTGAGAGAGGGGCGCGGTGATGCTGCCAGAGACCAAGCACCGCAATGAGAACGACAGCGGTCAGGATGCCGGCAGCTGTGCGTCTGCGTTTCCTGCGTCTCTGCGCCGCTGCTTTTTCTGCGGCAGCCGCTCTGCGCTCTGCCGCGGCGCGCTCCGCCCGGCGTTTTGCCTCCTCGCCGGCCGTGCCGGAAGAGGGCTTCTCCCGCATGTACTTTCCGATAATATCATCATTCAGCAGACGGCGCTGTTCAGCTTCTTCTTCATCTGCGTCCAGATATCTTCCGAGGATTTCATCTGTTTCATATTCTCTGTCTTTTCTGCTGTTCATAACAGTCTCAGTATAGGAAAATCATTCCGTAAAGTCAATCATGTAAAGCGGTTGAAATATGGGCACGGGATAGCATATAATGAAATGTATATACAGCATATAACAGGGAGGAATCATGTATGCGTGTCCGAAGCCACAAGCGATATACAGTCTCTCTTCTCCTGGCGGCGTTTCTTTCGGTTCTGGCATTGTGCGCCGGCGCCGTGCGCGCGGAAGCGGAGGCTTTACTGGTAAGAGACTATTATTCCCTGTTCTCTGAAGATGAGGTACAGGCTCTTGACGAACAGTGCCGGGCCTTCTATGAAAAAAACGGCCTGCCGATTTTTATCCTGACGGCTGACAACGCGGCTGTGGGCGGTTCCGCAGACAGCACAACAGTGGCTTTCATAGAGAATTACGCGGACAGAAATTTCAGCGGAGACTGTGTCGGCCTGATCATCAACATGGAAACACGGTATATGTATCTGGATGTCAAATGCGATAACGAAGAGACCCGCAGGCGGCTGACAGACGCAAAACAGAGGCGTATTCACGATGCTGTCCGCGAGGCGCTTGCATCCGGCGACTGGTATGGCGGTGCACAGGCCTTTATCCGCCAGACCGACGAGGAATATAATTACGAAGGGGGAAGCAGCCGGGAGGGCAGCGGCATTCTGTATTACGGGGTCTGCGCAGTCCTGGCGGCAGCCATCACAGGAATCATGTATGCGGCCCGCGCCTCAAAACATAAGGAAAAGAGGATTGCCGTAAGCGCCGACCCTTATGTAGTGGGCGGTACGATCCGGCTGACCAGACAGGCAGATGATTTTGTGCGGACCTATGTGACCAGAGTGGCAAAACCCAAGGAGAGCAGCGGCGGCACATCCACACATACTTCATCCGGCGGCCATACCCACAGCGGCGGCGGAAGTCATTTCTGAGGAGGCGTTATGGCAAACAGAGTATACAGATGCCCGAATTGCGGAGGAGAACTGGAGTGGTCCCCGTCTGCCCAAAAGCTCCGCTGTCCGTACTGCGGTTCTGAATTTGACCTTTCAGCGTTTGACCAGAAGGAAGAAGGCATCGGCCAGGAGCTGGACACTGATTCATACGAGAAGGGTGAGGACGCGGAATACGCCAGCGCAGCTGACGCGACAGATGACTCAGCGGTAAATCCGCAGGATCTCCGTGTATACCGCTGCCGCAACTGCGGCGCGGAGATCATCACGGACAAGACGACTATGGCTACCAGCTGCGCGTTCTGCAACAGCCCGGTCGTTCTGACGGAACAGCTGGACACGGATTTTCGTCCGAAATGGATCCTGCCCTTCCGCATCGAGAGAAAACAGGTTGAAAAGATTTATCTGGACTATGTTAAATCGCGGCCTTTTACGCCGGCAGAGTTTACCTCCCGGGCGCAGATAGAGAAGATCAAGGGCATTTACATCCCCTTCTGGATCTATCATATGGAGCTGCGCGGCGCGCTGGACGCAACCGGCGAGATGGTCACGACGACCTCGGACAGAGATTATGTCTATACCCACCACAGGGTTTTCCATATTGTGCGCGACGGGGAAGTGAGCATTGACAAGCTGCCTGTGGATGCCTCTTCAAAAACGCCGAATGACGCAATGGACAGCATTGAACCGTTCGAGTACAAGTATCTGCAGCCATTCCGCATGTCCTATATGGCAGGGTTCCTTGCCGAGCGCTATGACGAGGATATGGACCAGTGCATGAACCGGGCAATGCTTCGTGCCAGAAATACCGTAGAGCAGAAACTTGCCGCCACGATCAGCGGCTATTCCAGCCTCCACGTGACGAACAGAACCATTGATCTGCTTCCGGGCACCCGGGCACAGGCGGATTATGCCATGCTCCCTGTCTATCTTCTGTTCACGAAGTACCACGGGAAGGATTATCTCTTCGCCGTCAACGGACAGACGGGGAAGGCAGTCGGCAACGTTCCGATCTCAAAAAAAAGGGCCGCGCTGTTCTGCGCGCCCCTGTTCGGGATCCTGTTTGCCATTCTGTCCGTTCTCACATATCTTTTCTTCTGAGTACGGCTGCGCGGTGTGTTTACCGGATCCGCTGATCCGTTTGCGCCTCTTTTCTGACTGTGCGGAAGATGAGGATATAGATAAAGATGACGACGACGGCAAAGACCAGCATGGTAGATACGGTGCCGAGCATCGCGCACGTATCGTACAGGCCGTGCAGGAATACGGAGAGCAGATAGCCCTTCAGGATATTGGTCCTGGCCGCGTCATGCTGTCCCATGTTTGCGAACAGCCGTGCCCGCCCGTAGTAGATGCCGAAAAGCACGGCGAAGCTCATGTGTCCGGGGATGGAGAGCAGAGCCCGCGAAATCAGGACGGAAGGACCGTAGCCGGTGGCATAGATGATGTTTTCCATGGCGGCAAACCCCAGGGATGTGAAGACCGCGTAGACGACCCCGTCAAACCGGAAATTGAAGTGCGAATTCTTCCACACCCGCAGATGCATCAGGAAGTACTTGGTGCCTTCCTCGACAGCGGCCACCACCAGAAATGCGAGAAGGATGGTATAGACCGGACTGTCAGGCTGAAGGCCTGACAGTGTCAGTACAGCCGTCCCGACCGTTTCCAGAATCATAGAGAGAAAACCTGCGAGCACACCCATGAGCAGCAGGGAGAGAAGGAGCCCCATCGGCTCCTTTTCTATTTTATCCTGCCGGTAAATATAGATCAGCAGAAGGGCTGCAGGGAGGACAGCAAGGGTCACATAGACAAAGAATATAAGATTTCCGGGCATTAAGAGAAACATGGGATTCTTCCTTTCATGTAAATCGGGTCAGGTGAGCGTCATATAAATTGATTCAGGAGAGCGTCAGGGCTTCTGTCCAGTATGCGCGGTTGTAGATGTCAGTGAGCCGGTAGGTCAGCCTTACATCTCCCTCGGGAAGATAGACATCGCTGATCTGCATGTCGTCCGTGACGGTCATCTGGTCTCCCATCAGGTAACTGTCATCATAGGCGCCGTCATAGGTGTAGTAATCGCACAGGAAATCCAGCGTATCTCCGGCATTCAGCTCCGTCATGTTCTTGGCGACCGTCTCGGTCTCGTCCTCCATGTATACCGGCGCCGCGCCTGCGATATAGCCGTCCGGATTCTCTGTGTCGAAGACAATGATGAGATTGACGCGTTCGTCATTCAGGAGGGCGGGAACACGGCCTGTGATCGACCAGTCGTCGCCGTCATAGACAGTGCTCATGTGATAGTACGGGACAGGCTGTTCATTGATGGCCAGCCATGTGCGCTCTGTGTCCGCGACAAGATTGCCGTTGTCATCAAAGGAAAACTGGTCGTCCAGTCCCATATCGATATACCCTTCTCCATCATCGAAAAACACATTCTTTTCCAGCTCATGGACAAGGGCCCACTGCTCCTCGCTCATGTTCAGGACATAGGATCCGTCATCTGTCTCCTCCCAGACCAGAGCGGAAGCATCCAGCTGGTTTTCTGAGATGTAGAGAGCTGCCTCATCCGGATCAACAGACCGTCCCGTAAGGAAACCTGTGTTGCTGCTCCCCAGGCCGGAAATCGAGCTGAAATCACTGCCCAGGAACTGCCCAAGCAGGGCAGAGAGAGCGTCGTAATCTCCATAGGAAGAGGAAGCACTCTGCCCGGTCATTTCTCCCAGCAGGGAGAAAAGCGGTGATCCGGTTCCGCCGGATGCAGCCTGACCGTAGGTTTCCATACTGGCAAACTGCTGGATACATTTGGCATAGGCGGAATCCATGCCAATCTGTCCGTACGTGTTGACGATGCTGTCCACATAAGAAGCATTCTTATACGGGAAATAGATGGACAGCCCGTAGGCGTTTGTCATGTTGGATGAGGTCCGGTTGTATTTGACGGCGCCCAGCAGTGCGTCTGCGAGAGCCGCGCCTTCGGTATTTCCCAGATTCTTCGCGAAATGAATCAGGTCAATCTGATCGATACGGGAACTGCGGGCAAATTCGCGCGTCTGGTTTCTGGCATTGGATACCGTGCTGTAGGCGTTCCCGGAGATCAGGCTGCTCATGGATTCTGAGAAATCCGTGATTTTATCAGGCACTGTATAGGACAGCTCCGCCAGGTCCGTTACAGACAGGGTGGTCTGCTGTCCGGAACACTTACGGGCACATTCTGCCACAAAATCATCGACGATGAGTTTCCCCAGTTCCACAGTCGGCATGGAAGTGTTCTGGGAAAGGCGGCTGAGCCAGTTCGTATAATACCAGCCGACTCCCGGCTCTGTCTCTTCGGACGCAATCATGTAATCCGCATACTGATCCAGCATCAGGGCCGTTTCTACCGTGGCCATCAGGCAGGCGTCAAATCCGATGAAATCGAAGGTGACGCCGCCGTCCTTCAGGGCTTTGTTGATGCCGGCCAGGCTCATGGAGCCCTTTCTCTTGTACTTTTCATCGTAGCCGTAGCCGCTCACGGATCCGCCGCCGTGATCCCAGAGGATCAGCTCGTTGCGGTTGGCCGGATAGTTGGCGGCGCACCACTGGATGAAGGATGACAGATTGGCCGGATCGACCATTGTGCCGTTGCCTGCGTTTTCAACCAGACGGATCAGACGGCCGTTTTTCAGCTGCCATATCTGGTTTACCTGATTGCTGATGCCCTGCGTGCGCCAGGAGGCGCAGCCGCCGGTGTACACGATTATATTGACGTTGTCGCTCAGGCTGGCATTGGCCATCTCCTGAAGGTCGGACGTGCCCATGCCGCTGCGGGATTCCAGATCGGTGCCGCACATATAGATCATCAGGGTGACGGTGTCGCGGCCTCCTCCCAGGATCTTAGTGCGTTTTTCCCGCGCTCCGCTGACAACAGTGGCATCCGCCTGCTCAGTCTGGGCAGTTGTGTCCGTCCAGCCGGTGGAGTAAGAAGAATTGCCGCCGAAGAGGCTGGAAATCAGTTCATCCGGGCTCATCTGGCTGTATTGGGAACCGGTGCCGGACTGTGTGCCGGAACCGTATTGGGAACCGGTGCC
>CAMODP010000009.1 GCA_946611445.1 uncultured Eubacterium sp. | reverse complement strand
ATGAAGGGAACTGAGGAGGGCTTAGTACTTCTTATGCCCGGAGGACTTGAGGCCTAGACGGTATTACTGACCCTGGCCGACGTCCGATATTACTACATTAAATGGCAATTCAATTGTACAAAATGAGTCAACCAGAAACGTCCCCTTTGACTCTTCCCTTTTTTTAGAAAAGAGTCTATACTGGCAATACATCTTTTTCGGGAGGGACTGCCAGTATGAGTCTTCACAGCGTTACGCCTGCAGAGCTGCAGGAATGGCCTGCTGATTCCTATCTGTTAATTGACATCCGCGATGACGAGGCCGCGGACACGGGATCCATTCCCGGTTCTGTCAGTCTGGGCAGGGACCGGCTCCTGGCGGGAGATTTTTCTCTTCCCTCTGACAGGCGGCTTGTGTTCTACTGTGCATTCGGCGTGCTGAGCAGGGAGATTGCGGATGAGCTGGATGACCGGGGCTGGTGCGCATGGCATCTGGAGGGCGGATACGGAAAATGGCTCGCGGAAATCCTGAAAAAAGAGTCTGCGAATGAAGAGAGACGGAACGGGATTGAAAAGAGCCTGCGCAGGCAGTTCCGCCGTGACCTGATGGGAAAATTCGTGAAAGCCGTAAACACCTATGATCTCATCCAGCCTGGTGACCGCATCGCTGTCTGTATCTCCGGCGGCAAAGATTCCATGCTGATGGCCATGCTGTTTAAGGAGCTGAAGCGGCGCAACAAAATCCCCTTTGATGTCATTTATCTGTGCATGAATCCCGGCTACAGTGACACGACATTGGGCATGATCCGTGGAAACGCCGCTTTGCTGGACATTCCGCTCACAATGTTTGAAACCAGGATTTTCGATGCTGTTGATCACATCGACCACTCGCCCTGCTATATCTGCGCCAGAATGCGGCGCGGATATCTGTACCGGCAGGCAAAGGATCTCGGATGCAACAAAATTGCTCTGGGACATCACTATGATGATGTCATCGAAACCACCCTGATGAGTATCCTGCACAGCGGACAGGTGCAGACCATGATGCCCAAGCTGCACAGCACCAATTTTGAAGGAATGGAACTGATCCGGCCGCTCTATCTGATCCGGGAGGCAGATATAAAAAAGTGGCGCGACGCAAACGGACTGCAATTCATCCGCTGCGCATGCCACTTCACAGACACCTGTTCTGTTGACGGTCACGGAGGCGAAGGCTCCAAACGCCTGGAGACAAAACGCCTCATCGCCGAACTGAAAAAATCAAATCCGCACGTCGAAGGCAATATTTTCAAGAGCATGCAGAACATTCACCTGAATGCCGTACTCGGATACACCCTCCGCGGAGAATCCCACAGTTTTCTGGATTCGTACACGGACACATCACAGTAAATGCAGTGCGGGCCGATATCTCTCAAATATCGATTTCTCCCGTAAACACGGTCGTCGCCGGTCCTGTCATGTAGACTGCGTTTTCTTCGCGGTCCCACTCTATCTGCAGCGTGCCTCCGCGCAGACACACGGTTACGGTGTTGCCGCTGACCTTCCCGTTCAGGATGGCGGCAACCGCTGCGGCGCAGGATCCCGTACCGCAGGCCAGTGTCTCACCGGAACCCCTCTCCCAGACACGCATCTCGATCGTCTTGTCATCAACGACTCTGACAAATTCCGCGTTGACCCTGTCCGGGAACATGGAGTGATTTTCAAACTTCGGTCCGGTCACCTCCAGCTGCAGTCTGTCAAGATTGTCCACAAACACGACTGCATGCGGGTTGCCCATGGATACCGCCGTGAACTTCCAGTCACGGCCGTCTGCCAGGATGGGGGCCTCTACAGCCGTCTCAGAATCTACAAGTACCGGGATTTTGCCGGCCGTCAGTTCAGGCGTACCCATATTGACGCGGACTGTTTCCACTTTTCCGTCTTTTACGGAAAGATCCAGTGTCTTCACGCCGCTGCCGGTGTTCACCGTGATCCTTGTCTTATCTGTCATTCCGTTGTCATAGACATATTTCGCCACACAGCGGATACCGTTGCCGCACATGGCGCCTCTGGAACCGTCCGCGTTATACATCTCCATCTCAAAGTCAGCCGCGTCGGACGGTTTGATCAGGATCAGCCCGTCAGCGCCGATCCCGAAATGCCTGTCACTGACGAAGACGGCGGTCTTGCCCGGATCCGCCACCTGCTCCTCGAAGCAATTCACATACACATAGTCATTTCCGCATCCATGCATTTTTGTAAATTTCATGTTCTGCATCCTTTCTGCTCCCTGCCAGGGGTGCCTGCATGTCAATACGCCGGCAGGCGCTCTTTATTTTGTCTTGTCCGCATCCTTGACGCGCCGGCGGAAATAGATCTGTTTCTGGTGGTTGTTGTCCAGGATCTCGTTGTATTCGTAGCTTCCCAGGGACTTGATAAAAGAGGTAAACTTGGAAAAGCCGAAATTACGCACATCAAAATCAGGCATCCGTTTAGACAGCTGGTCGCCGAGCTTCCCGGAAAAAATCCAGCCGTCATCATCGGAGAATTTCTCCAGAATCGCGTCAATGGTATTCCGCACACGGTTCAGATCCTTCTGCCGTTTCTTCTCCAGGTCCTTCTGCTGCTTGGTTCTGGTCTTGGCTGCAGAAGTCTTTCCGGCGGCGGTTTTCGCGTTTCTGGCGGCTACTGCCGCTTCGGCCGCCGCCTCCTCTTCAATCTTCTGCTCCAGCAGCAGATCCAGATACTTGAACTGGTTGCATGCAGAAATGAAAGGCTGCGGGGTCTTGCTCTCGCCCATACCGATCACCTGCATGCCTGATTCGCGCAGTCTTGCGACCAGCCTGGTAAAATCGCTGTCCGACGATACGATGCAGAACCCGTCCACGTTGCCGGAATACAGAATATCCATCGCATCTATGATCATTGCGGAGTCTGTGGCGTTCTTGCCGATGGTATAGCTGTACTGCTGCATCGGGATGATAGAATTATCCAGCAGCACGCCTTTCCATTTTGCCATCCGCTGGCTGGTCCAGTCACCGTATATCCTTTTGTAGGTTGCTATGCCGTTATTGGCTGTTTCTTCAAGAATGATCCGTATGTACTTCTCAGACACATTGTCCGCGTCGATCAGTACTGCGAACCGCAGGTCATTGTCCATGTATCTTTTCTCCCATAGCTGACGGCGGGGTCCCTCTCCCGTTCATCATAGCATCTTTTCCGCCATAAATCTACCGCTGACGCTGACTCACGCGGAAAGCCCCAGAATCTCCCGGAGCGCCGCAAACAGCTGGTCCATCTCTTCATCTGTCCCGATGGTGATCCGCAGATAATTATCAATCCGGGGCCGGTTGAAGTATCGCACAAAGATATTCCTCTCTCTGAGCGCGCTGAAAATGTCCGCGGCAGACATTTCTCCGTGTGAGGCAAAGACAAAGTTGGCGCAGGAATCATGCAGCGAAAAGCCCATCCTGCGAAGTTCCTTTTGCGTGCGGTCACGCGTGGCCTCAATCTTTGCGACAGTCTCACGAAACCAGGCATCGTCCCGCAGGGCGGCGGCGCCAAGCGCGATCGCCGTACGGTTCATCGTATATGAATTAAAAGAATACTTGACGTCCTGCAGATACCGGATGAGAATCTCGCTGCCGATGGCAAACCCGATGCGCATGCCCGCCATGGACCTGGACTTTGAAAATGTCTGCACCACAAGCAGGTTGTCATACTTCGCAGTCAGTCCGACTGCTGATTCCGCTCCGAAATCGACATAGGCTTCGTCCACGATTACCACGGAATCCGGACTGCTGCTGACGATCTGTTCCACGGCATCCAGGGGCAGTACCGCCCCTGTAGGGGCGTTCGGATTCGGAAAAATGATGCCTCCGTTATTCATCCGGTAATCCTGCGGGCAGATCTCAAATCGGTCATTCAGGGGGATCGTCCGATACGGAATGCGGAATGTATCGGCCCACACATCATAGAAAGAATAGGTGATGTCCGGAAAAAGGATCGGCGCATCACTGTTGAAGAAGGTCAGGAAAGCCATCGCCAGCACGTCGTCTGACCCTACGCCCACAAAAACCTGCGACTCCTTCACGCCATAGTATTCCGCAATCGCCCGGACCAGTTCTCCTGCTGCCGGATCCGGATACAGACGCATCTGGTCTGTCTCCATCTGTCTGAGGGTTTTCTCAACCTCGGGAGAAGGCGGATAGGGATTCTCATTCGTATTCAGCTTGATCATTTTCTGCAGCTTCGGCTGCTCGCCGGGCACGTACGGTGTCACACGGCGGACATTATCTTCCCATCTTTTCATATATGGTCTCCCTTGTCAGTGTTTCTTCCATGTCCCGGGATAGAAAAGGATCAGCATCGGGAACAGTTCCAGCCGGCCGGCCAGCATATCAAAAATCATTACCAGCTTGGAAAGCACGCTGAAATGAAGGAAATTCTCCACAGGACCGACAGCATCCATGCCCGGACCGATATTATTCAGCGTCGCGGCTATCGCGGTAAAGCTGGTCTCAAAAGAATACTCGTCAAAGCTGATTATCATGACAGAAACACCGAAAATCAGGACATATGTGACGAGATAGGCATACAGTGAGCGCATGGTGACATCAGCCACAGGCCGGTTGTCCATACGGATTTTGCGTACGCTGCGCGGATGGATGGTCTGATACAGTTCCTGCCGGAGTGACTTAAACGCGAGAACCAGGCGGCTCACCTTAATGCCGCCTCCCGTACTGCCGGCACAGGCTCCGATAATCATCAGCGCAATCAGGATTGTCCTCGAGAGCGCCGGCCACAGAGCAAAATCAGCCGTACTGAATCCGGTGGTCGTTATGATGCTGCCCACCTGGAAAAAGGCTTCACGCAAACCCTGCAGCGGATCTCTGTACAAGACCCGTGTATCCCATGTAATCACCAGAACCGCGGCAAAGATGATAGCCAGATAGCAGCGCACTTCTTCCAGACGGAATGCCTCTCCCGGCTTCCTGCACAGGCAGAGATAATAAAAGCCGAAGTTCACGCCGAAGGAAATCATGAAAATCGCGATGATCCACTGCTGCAGCGGTGTATATGCCGCGCAGCTGGAATTCAGAATGCCGAACCCGCCGGTTCCGGCCGTTCCGAATGTGATACAGACCGTGTCAAACCAGGGCATCCCGGTCAGCAGCAGAACAGCCATCTGGAGGACTGTCATCGCCAGATAGATTTTATACAGCAGGATTGCCGTATTCCGGACACGGGGAACGAACTTTGTCACATCGGGGCCGGGGCTCTCCGCGCGCATCAGGTTCATATGCGACCCATTCTGGCCCGGAATCAGCATCAGGATAAACACCAGGACGCCCATGCCGCCCACCCAGTGTGTCAGGCTTCGCCAGAGCAGCGACGTGTGGGACAGGGCTTCCACATCCGTCAGGATCGTCGACCCTGTCGTCGTGAAGCCTGATACGACCTCAAACAGCGCATTGATATAGTCCGGGATTTCATGCGTGAGCACAAAGGGAACTGCCCCGTAGCAGCTCATCAGAAGCCAGGCCAGGCCCACGGCAACAAAGCCTTCCTTTTGGTAAATCTCCCTGTTCTCCGGCCTGAACCAGGACACGAACTCTCCCACAAGGATGGCCGCGGCAGCCACTCCCAGATAGATCATGCCTTCCCGCTCTCTGAAAACAACAGAGATCAGGCAGGGCAGCAAGAGCAGAAGTCCCTCAACCTTCAGCACCCAGGACAGAACAAACCGAATCATCGGATAGTTCATCTTTTTCCTCTTTTTTGTCTGAAACTGCCGGCGGGCAGTTCCCGGTAATGGTCAGTTATGCTTCATCTCAGGCCAGGATGTCATGAATATCCCCGAACCCGATATTTGTCGTGACAACAATGACAGAATCTCCCTCCATGAAACGGTCCTGGCCGCCCGGGATAATCAGTCTGAAGTTGCGCAGAATGCCTGCGATCAGTACATTCTTCTTGAAATGCATGTCAGCCAGACGGATATTGGTCATATCTGATCCCGGCTGCACAATGAATTCGAGAGCCTCGACCTGTCCGTCCATCAGTCTGTAAAGCGTCTCCACATTGCTCCCTATGCCATTGTGCATGGCGCGGACATACTGCAGGATTCTCTGCGCGGTCAGCAGCTTCGGATTGACAATGCTGTCCAGATCCAGGGTCCGGATCACCTCATTGAATTCCAGATGGTTCAGCTTTGTGACGACCTTTGTCCGTACCTTTTTCTGCGCGTAGAGTGACAGGATGGCATTGACCTCATCAATGCCCGTGCAGGCCACCAGAGAATCCATTTCCTCGAGATGCTCTTCATTCAGCAGTTCCTGATCGCTGCCGTCACCGCGGTCGACCACGGCCTCGGGGAACATTTCGGAGAGTTCCTCACAGCGTGATTTTTTCTGCTCGATTATCTTGACGTCGATACCCCTCTTCAGAAGTATTTCCGTCAGATAATACGTGATGCCGCCGCCGCCCACGATCAGCGTATCCTTCACTTTGTTCGTCTTTACGCCGATGCGGCGGAAGAATTTCTCCGCTTCTCCCGGCACGGCTATGATGGTCAGTGTGTCCCCGTGACGGATGACGTAGCTGCCGTCAGGGATCGTGATCTTGCCGTTGTTTTCGGCAATGCACACCAGGATATTGTGCGTGATGTCCTGCGGGATGTCCTTCAGCGCCTTGTCGATCAGCGGCGACGCAGCTGCCACCTTAAAGCGAAGCAGATCCACTGCATCCTTGCCGAAGCTGTCGATCTCAATCGCGTTCGGGAACTGCAGAAGCCGGGCGATTTCGCGCGCAGCCTCCAGTTCCGGATTAATGGTCATGGACAGCTCCAGCTCACTGCGCAGAAAATGCCGCTCTTTTGAATAAACAGGATTGCGGACACGCGCAATCGTATGGCAGCTGTGCTGCTGTCTGGCAATCACGCAGCACAGCAGATTGACCTCATCCATATCCGTCACGGCGATCAGCATATCCGCGTGCTCGATATCAGCCTCTTCGAGAATCTCATGGCTCGTGCCGTTTCCCACAATGCCGATGACATCATAGATACGGACAATATCGCGGATTACCGTCTCCGAAGTGTCGATGACCGTTACATCGTGGTTTTCCTTTACCAGCTGTGCAATAAGGGTTCTTCCCACCTTACCGCAGCCTACAAGCAGTATCTGCATAGCGTCCTCCCATGCCGGGCCTTATTTGCCGAAAAAATATTATACCATTCACCAGGTCTTCCCGTCAAACTCGCCAAAACCGCTGCCGTCTTCTGCCATGCCTTTTTCCTGCTGCTTATCGGCGCGTTCCTGTGCGGACTGCTTTTTCTGTTCCTCCAGTTCTTCGCGGATCTGCTTTTCTCTGCCCGACTCCTGACGGTCATCCTCCTGTTCCTTCTCCTTGTCCTGTGTATCCTGGCTGTCCTGCTGCTGATCCTCCTGCTGTTCACTCCCGCTCTGCAGCTTCTTAAGCAGTTCATCGATCTCCTTTTTCAGCTGTTCCGCCTGTTCACTGTGTCCGTCAGTCCCGTCCGGATCCGCGCATCCATGTTCCGTCAGGACGCTCCTGGCCGTCTTCAGCTGGGAAACCGCTGTGCGGACAGCATTCTCCGTATCCAGATGCTCATAATCGATTTTATGCAGCAGGGCAAGCGCCAGATTGATCCGCACGGCACATTCTTTTTCCTCCGCAGGCGGGTTTTTCCCGAGCGACCGCTGATACCAGCTGACTGCCGCGTCATAATCCTCCTGCATATAGCTGATGTTTCCCATATGATAGAGCGGCAGCCAGCTCTCCGGAAAATTGACCGGCAGGAGGGGACGCTCGAATTTGTCCGTATAGCGCCCGCTGTCCCACTCTCTCAGAAACGCTTCATTCAGGAGATGCCTGCCGCACAGAAAAAAGCCGGCCGCTGCCAGAAGCACGGCGCACACCGTAACCGCAAGCATGACACGCCGGGCGGTCAGTCTGCCGCTCTCAGAGCCGCTTTCTGTTTTGTTTTCCGGTCTGAACTCTGCCATTTTCTTACCCTGTCTCACATTATAACTGTCTATTCAGAACCTCTTTCTGATAATCACCCACGCCTCCCACAGCAGGAATGCAAGCAGGGGAATCGTATACAGATAGTATGTGTCATCGTACACGACAGCGTCTTTCTTCCCGGCTGTGCGTGAGCTCGCCGTCCTGATTCCGGAACACACGGCGCTGACATTCTGTTTTGAATTCATATGAATGTATTCCACGCCCAGGTCCCCGGCAATCCTGCGGAGATTATCCTCGTCTATGCAGGAGACGGCATCGTCCCAGGTTTCCGGATCGGTCACGTAGGAACGGTATCTGCCGTCTGACATGCGGCCTCCTCCGGCCGTACCGTAGCCGAGAACGGCTCCCCCGTCCACATAGGAGGCCAGATCCCGGAAAGAGCGGAGTTCGGAATCATCCGTTATTTCTCCGTCGCTGACAAAAAACAGATACGTCTGCCTTCCTTCTTTTTTCATGGAGGACTGCAGCAGTTTTTCCGTCTCGTCATACGCCGTATTCAGTGAACTGCCCCGCGCGTAATACCGGTCCGGCGCGCTGATTGTCTCCAGGGCATCCCGGACCGTGTCCGCATCCTGGGTAAACGGAGCCAGGACCTGCGCGCGGTTGTCGAAGCGGATCAGTCCGAAGCTGCCGCCATACAGCTCGTCCATGATATACCGCAGGTCCGTCTGCACCCCGTCCATGCGGGGATGCGATCCGCTGTAATCTTCTGCCCACATGCTGATGGTTGTATCCACTACAAACAGGACATCGATATTCTTCATCTCGACGTCCATGTCATAGTTTTCTTTCATTATGCGCAGATTGACCGCAAAAACCAGGACGCCGATGCCCAGAAGACGGATCAGCGTCAGAATCGTTCCGCGGATGCCGGCCTTTCTCCGGATCAGGTGAAAGACAATGAAGCCGTATATCACCAGCATGGCAGGCAGCACAATCTGTACGGGTATAACCGGCTGCGTAATCATATCAATCCCTCTTCAGATTCTGCGCAGGACAAACCCTGCCGCCATCATGCCGGCCAGAGAGACAAGCAGCGCTGCCGCAGCCGGTCCGGGCCGGTCAACCTCACGGACGATCGTGATTTCCTGCACTATCATTGCCTCCTCCTTCTGTATGCTGGCAACGATATCCTCCACTGTCAGATTGTCGCTCTCTCTGTAACAGACCCCTCCGGTCACGCCGACAGCCTGTTCCAGGTCCCGCAGATCCGCCTCATATTCCGCTGATGTCGCATGATTGGAAGATTCCATGTCCGGATAAATCCCGAAAACAGTGACATCATTTTTTTTGCACAACTGCGCGGCTTCCTGAAGGCCCACCAGCGGTTTTGAACGAGCCTCTTCCGCATTGTCCGTCGAGAGGAGCACAACCCTCGTCCGCGCCTCCTTCTCAAAGCGGGGAAAGCTGTACATGCACGATGCCAGACCTTCACCGATCAGGGAGCTGCCCTTGAACTGATTGTTGATCAGTGTACCGGCATCATAATAATCCAGTTCTTCCCAGAGATCCGTATACTCTTCCAGTTCGCTGTCCGGAATATAGTAATCATCGCCGTATTTTTCCATGTAAACTTTCTGGAGACGGAAGTATTCCTTCAGTTCTTCCAGCTTTTCCAGAACAAAATCATAATCATCCGTCATCGGCACGTACAGCACCGTTGAGGTATTGAAAATCGAAATGCCGAACCTGTCTCCCTCCAGATGCCGGACAACATCTTCCAGGCTCTCCACCAGGTCATAATTCAGATTGTAGATCGAATAGGAGACATCCATGCAGAGAAAAATGTCCCGCTTTTTTGTGCCGCTGCTGACCGTCATCGTCCTGTACGGCCGGGCCGCCAGTACAAGCGTGCTGACCAGGCACACGATCACGAAACCCTCCAGCAGAATCTGGCCGATCAGGCGGATTCTCTGCAGTTTTCTGTATTCCGGCAGTTCCGTGACAAACCGGGTGTTTGCCACACGCGGACCGCCTCTGTATCCGGTCTTTTTCCGGATCAGGTGAAACAGCACCAGCAGCGCCGCCAGGAGGGGAATGCCTGCTGCCAGTACCAGCGGATATTTCAGCGCCATCTCTCTATTGCCTTTCTTGTTCGCAGCAATGACTGTAGCACGGATTCCCGGGATATGCCGCGGCTGCCGGCAGTATCGCCGGATGCCTCATCGTAGTCCGCAAATTCCGGAACATAGTATTCCTGTACCAGGCCGGTAAGCACCGGTATGCGGAGCCGGCGGATATCCCTGAGCGTACATTCCTGTAAGGATATGCCGGTGACATCTCCGACAAAGCCTCTGACCAGGCTGCTCAGCCGCTGGCTGGTCTCACGGGCTGACAGGCCGCCGTCCCGGTATTCCTTTTCCATATCTGCCAGCTCCGCCAGGGCACGCTGCCTGAACCGCGCCAGATCTCTCTCTGACGGACGATGGATCTGCGGTGCGGCCGGGTCACGCAGAAGGTCCCGCAGTCTCCACCGGAACAGCGCATACAGCGCAGCGGCAGCCGTGATCAGGACCAGCCCGGTCACAAGCCAGCCGGTCCAGAAGGAAAACGGAGGCTGCAGTTCAACTGTAAACGGAAATTCCATCTCTTATGACTCCCTTGTTCTGTCCAGAAGTTCTGTCACCCGGTCTACCACTTCCTCCTCAGATGCCACCCTGACGAGCGGTATACGGTACCGCCGGAATAATTCCTCAGCCCTTTCCAGGACAGCCTGGCGCGCAGCCTTCTCCGCTTCGCGCAGCTTCCGGCTGCCTGCAATCAGGGCATCCTCATAATCGCCGCGGTCCAGATTGAATCCGCCTGCATCCGTGAGCAGCGCGTCTTCCACACTGACAACCAACAGATCATTATTAACTGTGAGCGTCCTGACCATCCTCTCGGTAATGCCCTCCAGTCCGTCAAGATCTGTGATCACGCAGATCACCATGCGTCTCCGGATTTTTTCCGCCACGTATTCCAGAAGCTCCGGAAGCATATGGCGGGCATCCAGTCCGACGTCTGCAGCATAGGCGTGCATCAGCGTCTCAAAATGCATGGCCCCGCTTCGGAACCAGCTGAACTCGAATCCGCGAGGGCTGCTGTGAAGCAGGGCAAAGTCATCGCTGTGCCTGTCAGCCAGAAAAGCCAGCACGCCGAGGGTCGTGAGCGCCGCCTCCGTTTTCGGCCCGGCACCGGGCGTATCCCCCTGCATCTTTCGCCCCGCGTCCGCCACAAACAGGATATTATGCCTCTTCTCTGCGACATAGCGGCGCACCAGCATCTTTCCCGTGCGTGAGGAGGACTTCCAGTCGATGTCACGGACATTGTCACCCGGCGCGTACTCCCGCAGATCGTCAAAATCCATGCTGCGTCCGCGGTATACAGACCTGAAATCTCCCTCAAGGAGATTAGAAGTCTTCTTTTTTGTGTACAGGGCAATCCGTCCCCTGATTTTTGTCAGATATTCATAGTCCATGGCTTATCCGTCATCTGTTCTCTTATCCGGCTGCATCCGTGCTTTTTCAGGGTGTCTGAACCGTCGCGACGATACGGTCAATAATGGTCTCTGCCTCCACGTGATCCGCTGCGGCGGCGAAACTGAGTCCGATGCGGTGGCGCAGGACCTGATGACTGATCAGGCGGATGTCCTCCGGAATCACATAGGTCCGCCGGTTCAGCAGGGCAGCCGCTTTTGCCATTTTCATAAAAGCGATGGACGCCCTGGGGCTCGCTCCCATCCGGACATATTGGGCCAGATCTTCCGGCAGCACCTTGTCTGTGTGCCTGGTGGCGTCGACGACATTCGCGATATACTGTTTGATCGATGCGTCTGCATAGATCTTGTCGGCAATTGTCTGTACCCGGTCAACGTCTTCAATGCTCAAAACCGCCGGCTCCCGTCTGCTGATCGCGCCCGATTCGATGCGGTTCAGGATCTCTGTCTCCTCCTGGGCCGTCGGGTATGTGATCTTCTCCTTGATCATAAAACGGTCTGTCTGCGCTTCCGACAGCAGATAGGTTCCCTCCTGCTCGATCGGATTCTGAGTCGCGATCACGATAAAGACATCCCCGGGCATGCGGTATGTCACACCGCCGAGTGTCACCTGCCTCTCCTGCATGGCTTCCAGCATCGCGCTCTGTGTCTTTGCGCTGGAACGATTAATCTCATCCAGCAGCACAAAATTCGCGAAAACCGGGCCGAGCGTTGTCTCAAACTTTCCCGTCGCCTGATTGTAGATCTGTGTGCCGATGATGTCGCTCGGCAGCAGGTCCGGCGTGCACTGAATCCGGGAGAACTGACCGGCTACCGCGTCAGATATGGCTTTTGCCGCAGTCGTCTTCGCCAGTCCCGGAACAGATTCAATCAGGACATGACCGTCAGCGATGACAGAGGCGATCAGGGCAAATTTCAGTGCCTGCTGTCCGACCACGCGGGTGTCATAGTACGCTGCAAGACGGGCAATCACATCCTGGGCATAGTCAAATTCTTCCTTCTCGATCCCGGAAGGGTTCGTGGCGCTTGCCTGGGTGTCCATGGAAGGGGTCCTCCTTTTTCTGTAGATCTTACATATGTATACTTTTAGAGGTGAAATAACGAGCGTTCGAACAGATGCGGATATCGCAACGCCCTCAGTCCTCGTAAGCATGAAATACTATGGCTTTCATGCGCTTCCTTCGGCTGTTCAACGTAATTAAGGCGTTCTCACTTCAAGTTTATTGTGAATGACCAGCTGCTGTGCTGTGAGCCGCCGTTCACGGAGCGGAAGCACCTGAAAACCAAGAATTTCTATGCTTCCTGCGGAAACCGGGCTTATGCGACATCCGCATCTGTTCGTGCTGTGAAGACGCACCGATTAAAAAATCTGCACTGCCGCTGACAGCAGTCTGCGACGTGGTTCCTGTCTGGCGGACTGCGTTGGAGCAAGTGCAGACAGCCGCCGGGGTTCCGCAAGTCGCGAAGCAGGGACGAGATCGGGCATTCCTCTGCCCGATCGAGAGCGAGACGGAGGAGTTCTCATCAAGAGAACTCCGTAGTTTCGAGCGATACCCTGCGAAGGGAATTGCCGAACGCCCTGCGGATGACGCACGCAGCGACCGCAGGACAAGGACAGGAAGCCCTTCTCAGACTGCTGCCGCCTGTGTCTGTGAGACTTCATACTTAAGGAACATTTGCATCTGACAGCCGGAAGAAACAGCGACACTGGCCGGAGAATCTGAAGGACCGGCAGGGTCGCTGTTCCTTAAGGCGTCCCGTCAGATAAGGTCTCAAAAAGTATACCCAGAAGGAGATGGCCCCACCTGTAGAGGCGGAAGCCATCTCCTTCCGGGTATGGCAGGCGTATTGCCCGCTCAGGCGAACAGCGGCTCCAGCGCCCCCGCAAGCTGGTCTTTCTCTGCCTGCGCCTCAGCCAGATCTTTTCCGAGCGTGGTATAATATGCCTTAATCTTCGGCTCCGTTCCGGAAGGCCGGACGATGACGGACGCTCCGTCCTCCAGTGTATAAATCAGCACATTGGCCTTTGGCAGCCCGGTCTCTTCCGGTTTTGCGTAGTCTGTGGCTTTTGTGACGGCTTTGCCGGCGAACTCTTTGGGCGGATTCTGACGGAGGCCGCTCATGATGCCTGCCATCTTGTCCATGCCGGACAGTCCGGGGAATTCGAAGCTGTCTACTTTGTTCAGATATCTGCCGTACTGTGCGTAGATCTCTTCCAGACGCTGCTTGACGGAGGAACCGATGCTGCGGTAGTATGCCGCCATCTCACAGATCAGCATGGAACCGATGATGGCGTCCTTGTCGCGCACATAGGGGCCGGCCAGATAGCCGTAGCTCTCTTCAAAGCCGAAAATGAATCTCTCCACCTCTCCGGCTTCTTCCAGACGGGCGATCTGGTCGCCGATCCACTTGAAGCCTGTCAGGGTCTGGCGGAGCTCCACTCCGTAATGCGCGGCCACAGCGTCAGCGAGCGGCGTAGATACAATGGATTTTACAGCCACGGGATTCTTCGGCATCGTGCCCTTTTCTATTCTTCCCGCGCAGATATAATCCAGCAGCAGTACGCCCATTTCATTTCCGGAGACCAGTTCGTACGTGCCGTCCGGACACTTCATGGCAATGCCCACGCGGTCCGCGTCCGGATCTGTGGCCAGCATCAGGTCTGCGTCCGTCTCTTTGGCCAGTTCAAGTCCCTTCTCCAGCGCTGCGAAAATCTCCGGATTCGGGTAGGAACAGGTCGTAAAATATCCGTTCGGGTATTCCTGTTCCGGCACGATCGTGATGTCTTCTATGCCGATGTCCCGCAGCACGCGGGTAACCGGCACCAGACCCGTTCCGTTCAGCGGGGAGTAGACCAGCTTCAGGCCCGCGCTCCGGCAGAGGCCCGGGCGTACCTGGTAGGATTCGATCGCTTCATAGAGGGCATTTTTGCAGTCATCGCCCACGAAACGGATCAGTCCCTTCTCCACGCCCTCGGCAAACGGCATGAATTTCGCGCCGGTGAGGACATCTGTTCTCAGGATAGAATCATAGACTACAGCCGCCGCGTCATCAGTCATCTGGCAGCCATCCGGCCCATAGGCCTTGTAGCCGTTATACTGCGCCGGATTGTGGGATGCCGTGACCATGATGCCGGCATTGCATTTATAATATCTGGTGGCAAAGCTCAGGGCGGGAACCGGCATCAGCTCGTCGTAAATCCTGACCCGGATCCCGTTAGCCGCCAGGACACTCGCAGCGTCTCTTGCGAAATTCCAGCCCTTCAGGCGGCTGTCATAGCTGATGGCAACTGTCTGCGTGCCGCCCTGGGTTTTCACCCAGTCTGCCACGCCCTGGGTAGCCTGCCGCACGACCCAGATATTCATCCGGTTCGTCCCTGCTCCCAGCGTGCCTCTCAGTCCGGCCGTTCCGAACTGCAGCGCGACGGCAAAGCGCTCGCGGATGGCTTCGTCGTCCCCTTCGATATCCTGCAGTTCCTTCTTCAGGTCAAAGTCAATCAGTTCCGCTTCCAGCCACCGCTTATACTCATCTGTGTACATACCGTGCTTCCTTCCTTGCTCTTTTTTACTTTTCCTGTGTGTATACTGTATTTACAGCTACTATAAAATGATTATTCTTCAAACGGAATGGGATGTCAAGTTTCAATCCGCGTTTTTGCGCGGTTTTGACTCAACTCCCCAACGGGATCTCCACGACCTCTGCCATCTTCGTCAGACAGAGCTCGATTTGTGAGGAGAGGTCATCGACCAGGCGGCTGGTGATCTCTTCATTTTTTTCATTTTCAAAGCTTTCCGTCAGGTCATCCTTGACATCTGCGCTGATGCTGGCAAGGCGGGACCGGAAGGACCGCCGCGATACCATTTTCCGCAGTACCACGGGCAGATCAGCGTCCAGCAGGGCATTTTCCATCTTTTCCTTGCCCAGGACCAGGACCAGAAGGGAGATCAGGATGCCGGCCACGATGCCGCTGACGCCTCCTGATACAAGGGCGATGCCGCTGCCGCCGCAGATCAGGCCGACCAGGATGGAAATGATTGAATCAATCATCCAGGTGACCTCTCCGACTGCAAACACATTTTTAGCGTCTATGCGGATATCGATATCCGATGCAGAGAAGAAGGAATTCAGGCTGAGCGCGGTATACGGCACCTGGTGCTTCACGCAGATGGGCACTGTGTATTCCTCCAGTTCGTCTGCCACCGGCTTCATCCACTCCGCAATGGGGACAGCCAGAAGCTCTCTGGCCTCATCGGAATGCAGGAATTCTTCGACGCGTCTGCGCATGACCTCGTCTGTGTCTGACAGCCGGCGGATCTCCCCGTCCCTCCACTGCTCAAATACCGGAATGGCCACCTCCTCCAGAATCGGATCGACCAATGCCTCTACAATTCCTCTGTACAGTTCTCCGATGTGCTCCCGCACAATGCTTTCCACGACCGACGACGCAGTCAGCTGGTCCAGGTCTTTCCGGAACTCCCGCAGTTCTTCGTCAATCCTCCCGCAGGCTGCCAGGCCCCGGGATACGGAGAATTCCGGCTCCACGCCGGTTATCACGACAGCTTCTCCGAAAACCTCCTGGCACCATTTCCGGATCGCCGGAAGCTTTGAAACGCCTCCGGTCAGGAACAGGAGTTCCGGGGTCTGGCCGCTGATATTTTCGCGTACCTCCCGGAGGCTGCTCACAAACATCTCGTGGAAGGAGCGCATGCCCAGTCTCTCTACCGGCTTGTTCAGCAGGCGGTCCGCGATGCGGCGGTCAATCTGCATGGTAAGGCGCAGAGTTCCCCTGTAACGGATCTGGACCGACTCCCTGCAGGCATTCTCCTTCCAGTATTCTTCATCTGAAAAATACTTTTCCTTCAGTCTTCTGGCCGCAAATTCGCAGTAATTTTTCCACGCTTCGCTCTCCTGAAAGACGGTTCGCAGCTTTGCCTCAGCGGGAGACGCGGCAACGGATTCTTCCAGCAGGATCTCGTCCATGATGCCGCCCCCCAGCGCCACTTCGCCGGCTGTCTGCATCTCTACCTCGCGCCCGTTTGTGATATACGCGAAATCCGTGGTTGAAGATCCGATATCTACAACCAGCACCGGCTTTGACAGGATATCCTGGCCCACCTGAAGATGGCGGGACTGGCATGCGGAGACCAAAGCCGCCCTTGACTCGGAGACAATCCTCGCGGGCGGATATCCGACCCGCTCAAAGATTTCCCTGTACTGCTCCCTGGCATTGCGGTCCCAGCCCGCGGGACAGCCGATGTAGAAGCAGCAGTCTTCATTCTTCACCAGGTCGCCGCTGCCGTACAGTTCACCCAGTACGCCGGCGGCAAAACTCTTGATATCTGCCGCCGCCTCCGGATTCGTAAGAAAACCGCTTTTAAAACGCAGCTTTCTTTTTACGGCGTTTGCCAGATAGCAGGCCTTTTCCCCGATTACCAGCTCCCCGTCCTGCATCAGCGCGTAGGCGCTGACCAGGCTCTTTTCCCCGCAGATCTTCAGGACCTCCGGATCCCTCTGTTCCGTTTTCTGCAGGCGGGATACCGCGCTTTCCGCGTCTCCCAGATCAAATCCAAAGAATCTGTCCATACCTGTCACCTTCCCCCGACAGCCAGCCCCTTCTTCAGAAGCACACCTTCAGCAGCGAGCGCGGGACGGACCGTTTCGCTCCCCGTGCCCGGCAGCAGGTCAAACCAGTCCTCATGCTCCCTGGAATACGGCACTGCCTCAATGCCTCTCTCATGAAGGAAAAACCTGACGTCATCCAGCTTTTCCAGCGCCAGGGCGCCGTCTCCGGAAGCCTCCGCCTCCAGCAGGCCGGCGCAGAGCTCCAGAGTTTTCCCGTCCGGTTCATTTCCATGGCCTGCCTGCGTCCGCTTCTCCCATCCCGCAGCCGACCGGATATCCGCAAGGTTCCTGTCTATGGTCAGAAGAACACTGTGAATGCCGCGGCACAGTTTGGCCGCATCTACGGAAATCTCCGTTCTTCTGGCCGGCGTTTCCTGATCATGTGCCGGCGCGCCGGATTGTCTGTTTCTTTTCCGGGCAGCAGGCTGTCCCTGCCGGTTTCCGGCCAGGAAGGAACAGGCAACAGAAACAGTCAGGAGCGCCGCTGCTGCCGCAAGCGAGATGATATCTGCTCCGGAACTCCCTCTGAGCGTCAGAGCAAATACAAATGCAGCGCTGACAATACCGGCTGCCAGCAGGACCAGCGAAAGTCCTGTCAGCCTTCTGTGTCTGTCCTCCTGCAGTCCCTGTCCACGGCGTTCCCAGACCTTTACCTCTCCTGCCGTGTCCGTCAGGCACAGCGCCATCCGGGCTGTCTGGATCATGTACGAGGCTGCCTGCCGCTCGAGCCCGTCCGCGCACTGTTCATTATAACGGAACAGGATCCTGTCAAGTTCCGAGCCCAGCACGGCCTGTGACCGCACAGGATCACCGGCATTCTCCAATTCCTGCAGCAGGCGCTCCCTGTCCTGCTCATACAGTTCTGTCATTGTCATCCTGAAATCTCCTATATGCCAGAAAACTGCTGTCTGTACAGCCGGCTGTAATATCCGTCCCTCTGCATCAGCTCCTCATGCGTGCCCTGTTCCCGGATCGCGCCGTCTTTTACGGCGAGAATCACATCCGCCCGGACGATAGTCGACAGACGGTGGGCAATCACAAAAGAAGTCCGCCCGCGCACGACCGTCTCAACCGCATTCTGCAGCAGTGCCTCTGTAACTGTATCGATCGAAGAAGTCGCCTCATCCAGAATCAGGATAGCCGGATCTGCCAGAAGTGCCCTGGCCATGGAAAACAGCTGCTTCTCCCCGGTCGAGAGCTGATCCCCTCCTTCTCCCAGAGGCGTATCCAGCCCTTTCTCCATGCGCGCGGCAATGTGATCGGCAGACACCAGGCGCAGAGCTTCCATGATCTGTTCATCCGATGCCTCCGGGCGGCCGTAGCGCATGTTGTCGCGAACCGAACCGGAAAACAGGTACGGACTCTGCTGGACATACCCGATGTGACTGTGCAGCCACAGCTGTGACCGTTCCCGCACATCCCGGCCGTCTATCAGCAGCTGTCCTTCCGTCGGTTCAAAAAACCGGCAGACGAGATTGACCAGCGTCGATTTGCCCGCCCCGGTCTCCCCGACAATCGCGATCCGCTGTCCCGGCTGTACCTGCAGATTGAAATGCTCCAGCACATTTTCGTCGCCGTCGGGGTAGCGGAATGTCACATCCCGAAATTCTACCGCGCCTTCCAGCGGCTCCCAGTTTTCGCGGCGGGGATGGAAGCTGTCTCCGTATACGGCAGTGACGTCCGCCCGGTCTGTAACCTCTGTTTTCTCCTCCAGCAGGCCTGAAAACCGCTCGATATTCACCTGGATCGCAATCAGGGCAGCCAGTGTCTCGATCATCACCTGTACAGGCTCCAGCAGGCTGACGGCATAGGACATGAATACGGACAGCGTGCCGATGCCCATCAGCCGTTCCCTGGTCAGCATGCCGCCCTGCCAGAGAACCAGGGCAAGCGCCAGCGAGGAAAGCAGTGTCACAGAGGAAATAAACAGTGCGGAACAGCGTCCTGCCCGGACAGATGTCCTCTGCATCCGTCCCGTCTCCGTCAGAAACGCCTTTTTCATGCGCCGGTCGCTCACCAGCACCTTGATGCTGCGCGCGCCGGAGACGCCTTCGTTGAAACGGCCTGTGATCTGTGCGTTTATTTCCCTCACCTGCCTGTTGAGGTCCGCGAGTCTCCCCTGGAACAGAGAGACCAGCACAGCCGCTCCCGGAATGAGAAGAGTCACCCACATCGCAAGAGGCGGATGAATCAGAAACATCATGACAAAGACAAAGATCAGGTAGGACAGATACCAGATCATATCCATCATACGCCAGGCAGCCAGTTCCCCGATTTTGCCCGTGTCACTCATAACCCTTGCGTGAATATATCCCACGCTGTTCCGGTTGTAATAAGAGACTGACAGCTCCTGCAGATGGGCAAAGGCCGCATTTCGCAGGTCCCGGTCTATGCGCATCTCAACGCTCCCGCACATGCACATGGACCAGTAATTGACCGCCTGCTGCACAACAATCATCAGCACATACACCAGCACAAATGTGCGCATGCCGGAAAGTGTCCTCTCTCCTATGAAATGATCCAGTACATAGCGGTCAAACAGCGGATAGAAGGCATCCGCCAGGCTGCTCGCCGCGCCCATCGTGATCATTGCCGCAACCGTCCCGCGGTAAGGCCTGACAAACGGCAGGATCTTAGGCAGGCCAAACAGGGGGAGGTGTCTCTGTTTTTCCGTTTTCTGCATATCCGGCATGTCACATATCCCCATTCAAATCCTGATTTTCCCCCGTCTGCGGAGGAAGGCTGCCCTCTCCTTCCGGATATTCGCTCTGCATCTGCAGGGAACATATCCTGCGGTAAATGCCTTCTCTGCCTGACAGTTCTTCGTGGGTGCCCCTCTGCACAATCCTGCCCCTGTCCATCACCAGAATCTGGTCCGCATTCCGCAGCGTCGCTGCCCTGTGAGAGACCAGAAATACCGTCGGTCTTCTGCCGCCGGCCAGAAACGACTGCAGGTTTGCGCGGATTTTTGCGTCCGTCTCCGCGTCAACCGCAGACAGCGCGTCATCAAAAACCATTACCGAGGGGTTCCGGATGAGCATCTGCGCGATCGCGGTTCTCTGACGCTGTCCGCCGGAGAGCGTAACCCCTCTCTCCCCTACGACAGTCTGGTAGCCTGCCGGAAAACGGCTGACCGCCTCATCCAGCCCGGCAAGGACGGCTGCCTGCCGGATTTCCTCATCCGAGGCGTCCGGTTTTGCCATCGCGATATTGTCCCTGATCGTCCCGGAAAACAGAAACGGCTCCTGCAGGACCAGGCCGATGCTCCGCCGCAGTGCGCGACGGCTGACCCGGCGGATATCTCTTCCCCCGATGGTAATGCTTCCCCCTTC
>CAMODP010000008.1 GCA_946611445.1 uncultured Eubacterium sp. | reverse complement strand
CCGGAGGAAACTATGATTGTGCCGACAGCTGCAGAAAATGTGCCTTGGGCACAGATAAGCCGAAGTCTGGCACAGTCCCGGAAAAAGAAGCCATAATTGTGCCGCCAGCTACGGGAAAGGAACCGACAGGGGATGGCGATATCGTCAGCCCGGAGAACCTGGGAGAAAGACAGCCGGGACGGAGACAGGGGCCATCCAGGTGGTCGACTTCAGCGAGTACGTGTCCGAGACCGGCCGAATCTTATGTGGCCGGGCATACCTGCCCCGGGCACATTAGATGAGCAGGCTCGGACCGGCGCAGCGGAGACCATCCGGATGACCCCTGCCCCCGTTCCGGCGTCCGTCCTTACTACACTAAAAATGGCAACATCCTGTCATCTCCCCGGCTCTGCAGCGGAATCTGTCACACCGGCACCGCGATGATCCTCTCCGGCCCGTTGGTATACTCAATTTTGTATCCCGGCGGCACGATCAGGAAATTCTTTTCGTCGAAGTCGGCATTCACCATCTTCTGCAGGATGCAGTTGTTTCCCTCTTTTTCCAGAAACTGAAGGCTGTTTCTGGCGGCAAATTTCTTCGCCTGTTCTTTTTCTCTGGTGTCGTCAAAGGTATCTGTGCCGATGTAACCGACATACTGATAATTCCGAAGGCTCTCCCGGTGCATGTCCATCAGGTAATCGACGGTGTCCTCATCCTCGTACTGCTCCATATATTCTTCCCGGAGCCTGTCTTCAAAATCATCATCGATATCCGGACAGTCCTCAACCCACCGACTGTTGAGCCAGTAGGTTCCCTGGTACCGGCTGAAGTAATCCAGATACCGGTCCTGTGATCCGAGAAACAGGCCGATGCAGTCCTCGGTCCTGGGCGCCACCAGGGGTATCTTCTCTGCCTTCAGGCCGACGATGGACTTGGAGCAGAGACCGTATCCCAGAACAATATAGTCCGGCACGCGCTTCTGCATCTTCTTGTCGATCTGCCGGTACAGCTCCTCCAGGGCCGATTCCAGCTGATTGTGCAGGATGACGGGCGTGTCGTGCATGCCCTGCGGCATCCAGGCGAGGTCAATGTCATTTTTGCTGCCGGCAATCAGAGCTGACAGCTCGCGGGTCAGAACCCTGCAGCCGAGGATATATATTCTCATAGTGTATTCCCTCCTGTGATCCTGTCGTTGCACTTTCACTGCTGACGCGGAAATCAGAGACAGCCATGCGGGAAGCTCCGGCAGACACGTGTCCGGGGCCGGCCTTTCGCGGCGGCCGGATCTCTGCTTCTCCCGGAAATCACACCGACGGTCTGTTTTCCGCCTGATGGCTTCAGGCTGTCAGTCCCTTTCCGCATGTCCGAAATTATACAGGAATATGCCGCCGATGACGATGGCGGCGCCGAGCACTGCCAGCCTGCCCAGCTTTTCGCCGTAAAAGACCGCCACGAGAACGGGATTGAGAATCGGCTCTACCGCGTTGATGACGCTGGCTGTGAGGGGGTCAATATACAGCGTTCCGAAAAAGAAGCATACATAGCCGACACCCACCTGGAAAATACCGAGCAGCAAAACGGCAATGATTGTCTTCATGCCGAAATCCGTCTCGTGCCGGATCCCGGGTGTCAGAAGCAGGCCCGTCAGAAGCTGGCCGATAAAATAAGAGGACAGGGCATCCCCTTTTTCAAACTGATTGAGCATATACACGACGCCGAAAAAGAAGCTGGCAAGCAGGGCGGCGCCGTCTCCCAGCCATCTGCCGGCAGAAAGGCTTTCCAGAAAGAACCAGACGATGCCGGCCGCCACAATGGCGATGGCCAGGACATCCGTGCGGGTCGGCGTCTTGTGAAAAAAGAGATACATCAGCAGTATGATCCATACAGGGGCGGCATACTGCAGCGCTATGGCATTTCCTGCTGTCGTGAGCTTGGTCGCTATGGCCATCATGGTCGTAACGCCTCCCACGCAGAAGGCGCCGGCCAGCACCGTCAGGTTGATTTTCAGACGATGGCGTGTGATCAGTATATACAGGCCGACCACCAGGCTTCCCAGCAGATTGCGGGCGCCGTTGATGGTCAGCGGGTTCCAGGGAATGACCTTCATGAGAAGGCCGCCCGTGGCGAACAGAACGGACGCTGCCAGCATCATACATACGCCTGTCTTTTTCTTTCCTTCGGTCTGTATGCTCATATTTCTCTGCCTTCCCGTCCTGTCAGTGCCTGTTTACCGGTCCGTGCGGCGCCGGAACCGTCCTGGTTTTTTTCTTGCTTCTTTACTGCCGGAGACAGCTTCTTCGATCAGGTTCAGGATGATGCCCGCCGAATCGGTATGGCCGCCGCTCTTCATGGCGCCGGCATACTTCTCCCTGTGTTCATACAGCTCCTGCACGGCGGCCAGCAGCTTCTCTGTGGTGAGCTCCTCTTCTTCCAGAACCAGGCTGTATCCCTGTTTCTCAAAGGAGCGCGCATTCAGAATCTGGTCTCCCCGGCTCGCGTGGGCTGACAGAGGGATCAGGAGATTTGGCTTTGCCAGGGCGCTGATCTCACAGATTGCGTTGGCGCCGGCGCGGGAAATCACGACATCCGCCATGGCAAACAGATCGGGCAGTTCTTCTTTGATATACTCGTACTGCACATATCCCTCTGTCTCCTCCAGGCTCTCATCCCTGTTTCCTTTTCCGCAGAGGTGGACAACCCGGAAATTCTCCAGCAGACCCGGAAGCGCTTTTCTCACATTGGCATTGACATTCACCGAGCCCAGGCTGCCTCCCATGACCATGACAACAGGCCTGTCATCCGAAAAGCCGCAGAACGCGCGTCCCGCAGCCGCGTCTCCGCGCAGCAGCTCCGGCCGGATCGGCGTACCGGTCACGACAGCTTTCCCCTCCGGCAGCTGTTCCTTTGTCTCCGGAAAATTGCAGCATACCTTTACGGCGTACGGAAAACAGATACGGTTCGCCAGCCCCGGCGTCATATCCGATTCATGTGTAATAACCGGAATCCTCCGTCTTCCCGCAGCCAGTACCACCGGCACGGCAACGAAACCGCCCTTGGAAAACACCACATCCGGGTCCAGCTTTTTCATCAGCTGCCTTGCCTGATCAATGCCGTGAATCACACGGAACGGGTCGGACAGGTTTTTCAGGGCCAGGTACCGCCGCAGCTTTCCTGTGGAAATCCCGTAGTACGGTATGCCTGTATCCTCGATCAGCTGTTTTTCCATTCCGTCATACGAACCTATATAAGAAATCCGGTACCCCAGCTCCTGCAGCCGCGGAATCAGCGCAAGATTCGGCGTTACATGTCCGGCGGTTCCTCCGCCGGTCAGAACAATATGCTTCATCATACAGTCCCTCCGTCTGTCACTCGTTCTTTTGCACCCGGCTTTGTTCATGCCCTGCGCCGGACTCCGTGTATTGTAGCATATCCGGTGCGGACTTGGAAAGAGGCGCGGCATTTCCCCGTCGAAAAAACGGCCTGTGGGCATTTGAATCTGCCGCCTGTCTGTGATATGATGACAGCGCTCCGGACCTCCAGTCCTGTCCGGTCCGTATTCCTGCACAGAAAAGGGGATCCGCCGAAATGAAAGCAGCAGAAACCAACGTTCGTTTTAAAATGATGACAGAAACACCGGTCCCGCAGCTGATCGTACGCCTGGCCGTTCCGGCAATCATCAGCATGCTGGTCACCGGCATCTACAACACCGCGGACACCTTCTTCGTCGGCCGCATCTCGACACAGGCCACGGCTGCCGTCGGCCTGGTTTTTTCGGTAATGGCGATCATCCAGGCATTTGGCTTTTTCTGCGGCCACGGTTCCGGCAATTACCTGGCACGAATGCTTGGCGCGGGAAACCGGAAGGAGGCCGAAGAGATGGCCGCCACAGGTTTTGTGACCGCGCTGATTATCGGCTGCCTGATCACAGCCGGCGGACTGCTGGGGATAAACACCTTTGTCCGCATGCTGGGCGCGACGGCCACAACCATGGCTGACACCCGCGCCTATATGCGCATCATCCTTTTCGGCGCCCCCTTTATGACCTGCCAGTTTGTCATCAACAACCAGCTGCGCTTCCAGGGTGCCGCCGTCTATGCCATGGTCGGTCTGATGTGCGGGGCTGCCATGAACATGATCCTGGACCCCCTCCTGATATTCGGCTTCGGCATGGGCGTATCCGGCGCCGCAATTGCCACTGTTGCCGGCCAGATGACAAGCTTCTTTGTCCTTCTTTTCGGCAGCAGGAAAGGAGAAAATATCCGCCTTTCCGCCCGGAATATACGCCTCAGCCGCCATTACCTGCTGGAGCTTGTCAACGGGGGCGCGCCCTCCCTGTTCCGTCAGGGAATGGCTGCTGTTGCCACGCTCCTTCTGAATACCTTCGCCGGCCGTCTGGGCGGGGATGCCGCCATCGCAGGCATGTCTGTCGTTACACGGGTCCTGCTGCTCCTGTCCGCCGCCCTGATCGGATTCGGGCAGGGCTACCAGCCGGTGTGCTCTTTCAACTATGGCGCCGGCCTTCGCAGCCGTGTCCGGGAAGGGTACTTTTTCTGCATAAAATATGCGACGGCCTTCCTCAGTGCCGCCGCAGTTCTGTGTTTTCTGTTTGCCCCGCAGATCATCGGGGTGTTCCGGAATGATCCGGATGTCATTGCCGTGGGAAAGGTTGCCCTGCGCTGTCAGGCTGTCACCCTGCCCCTGATGCCTTCGATTGTCATGTCCAATATGATGCTGCAGTCCATCGGCAAGGGGGTAAAGGCAACTGTCTGCGCATCCGCGAGAAACGGCCTGTTTTTCATCCCCCTGATCCTGGTTCTGCCGCGGATCCTGGGTCTGACGGGCGTTGAGATTACCCAGGCATGTGCTGATGTCCTGACCTTCCTCATCTGTATCCCGCTGGCCTGGTCTGAACTCCGTCTGATGAAGGATGATCAGCCGTCGTAGGAAAATGCCCACATGCCGGCGATCTGCCACATCAGATCATCCGCCTTCCAGAGCTTCTGGGTGCGGATCCGGCTGTTGGAATCCAGCAGCTTGATGTTCTCATTTTCATCCACATCCGTCAGCACGATAAAGTGTCCGAAAAACGTGAAGTCGCCGGGATTCATGGCGCAGACCACCGGATAGCCGCTGCGCAGGGCCCACAGCAGGGAGTCCTTGCCGCCGTCCAGCATCCATCCGTTCAGACCGAGCATATAGGCGCCGGTCGTCATGATATCCCACGCGGTGCCGGATCCATAGACGTAAAAGCCGTTTTCTTCCGCCCACTGGGCCATGGCATAGGGGTTCATATCCGTTTTGCCTGTCAGCCCGCTGTATACCTCCGACAGGGCTGTGGGGCCGCAGCCGGATACCGCGAGATATGTGCTCCCGTAGGTCTCATATCCCCAGCGCTCATCCCATTGCAGGAAATGCGGGATCGTCCCTTTCTTCACCTCTCCGGCGATGCTCTTGCTGGGCGGTGTATCAGGCTGATACAGATAATCCGTCACAAACTCCCGGGTCTCCGGATACTCATCCATAAAATAGATCAGGTCAGCCGGCACCTCATGCTCCCAGAGATAGGACGTCAGGTCTTCCAGGCTCATTGCTGACAGCCGGTCTCTCTCCTGCTGCCGCAGTTCCTCTTCCGTAGGCTTGTTCCGCTCTTCTTCGATCTCCTCCGCCCGGCTGATGGCCGCCTCTGTCCTCTCCTCCAGAGAATCCCGGATGGATTCCTCCTCTGCACTCTGTCCGGATGCGGCAGCCGTATCCGAAGCGGAATCCTCCGGAGCTGGACTGGTCTGCGCCGCGGTCTCAGGGGGTGTCACTGTCGGTGCCGCCGTCTCAGCAGGCTCTGCCGTCGGTGCCGCTGCCTCAGAAGGCGCTGCTGTCGGTGCCGCTGTCCCGGAAGGCGCTGCTGTCGGTGCCGCTGTCCTGGAGGCTGCCGTGGCTGAAGGAGCCGGGGTTTCGCCCGAAGATCCCGCCGGGGACGAAGCAGCCGTCAGTTCTGTCCCGGGCACTGCCGCTTCCGGCATCTGCCTGTTTTCCTTCTCAGAAATCTTCGCTATACCATGCCTGACAGGAAGCAATATAAAAAGAATCACAATTACGAGAAAGATTGAGACACGCCGCATCAGCTGCTTTTTCCTCTGATCCCTCGTCATTCTGGTGGTTTTTCTCTTCTTTTTCATAAGATGAATGGCCATTGTCCCGGTATTGTGAAGTCAGTGTATCTTAAGAAGTATAGCATTTATTCTTCCTGCGTGCAATTCTGTGTTACAATATGTAAAATGAGAAAGGAGTCTTTCCATGCGCCGCAATTTCGTTACATTTCTGCTGGTTGCCATCAATATCCTGCTGTTTCTCGTCTGTGAGCTTCTGGGCGGCAGCATGAATACTGACATTATGGTAAAGATGGGCGCCATGGTCACACCCTCTGCGTTCTCGCTGCGGGAGTGCTGGCGGCTTCTGACCAGCGCCTTCCTGCATTTCGGATTCAGCCATCTTCTGAACAACATGGTCTCCCTCTGCGCGATCGGCAGCTTTCTGGAGGAGCGGATCGGCCACATTCGTTTTCTGGTTCTCTATCTGGGCGGCGCCCTCATCGGCAACCTGGTCAGCTGGCTCTGGTACACCAGAACGGATACCGTCACGATTTCCGCAGGCGCGTCCGGCGCGGTCTGCGCCCTTCTGGGCGCGGTGGCGGCACTGGTTCTCTTCCGGAAAAAAGAAACGCGGGGGATCAGTATCCCCCGCATGCTTCTGGCGGTCATCCTTGTCGTTCTTCCGCGCGCCGGCGCCAATGTTGACCTCGCGGCCCACGCGGGCGGACTGGCCGGCGGCTTTCTGCTCATGCCGCTCCTCTCCCTTACTATGACAGATTGCTGAACCTTCCCCCGCAGTGCGCAGTTTCTCAGAACGCGCGCGGATATGTCAGCGCAGCAGGGAATCCTCCTGACCCGTAAATCCTTCCGGCACCCGGATCGTTTTTCCGGTATTAAAATAAGAGAACACTGCCGTAGCTATGAGTCTGCCGGTTTCATCCGTGATGCGGATATCCATGACCCGGACTGACTTTCCGCATTTCACGATATTTGCCTCCGCAATCAGCTTTTTTACCCCTGCCGCCGCGTTCAGGAAGTGCATCTCTCCGGACAGGGTCGGGGTGATGGTGCCGTACGTGGCACTGGCCGTGCCGCCTGTGGTATCCGCAAGTGTGTACAGACACCCGCCGTGCACCGTGTCCAGAGGATTCAGGTGTTCCTCCCGGATCTCCATCTCACAGCGTGCATAGCCCTCGTGCACCTCGACCGGGACGATTCCGACCAGGTTTCCGAACCGGTTGTTGATCCGCCTGTATTCCAGATATTTTTTGATCAGTTCACCGTCCATTCCGCTCTGCCTCATTCTGCCCTCTGTGCCTTCCTCTCTTCCCTGTCTCCGGCCTGTATCGCGCACTACGACAGTATAGTTCTTTAGTATGCTAAAGTCAAATGAAACATTGCGGCATCTCTTCTCAGAACACGCATTATTGTTTTTTCCGATACTCCCGCGGCGTGCACCCGTAGATCTCCCGGAATACTTTTCCAAAATAACTGTCTGAGAGAAAACCGCACTGTTCGGCGATGGTTGATATGCTGTCACCGGTGCGGCTCAGCTTCATGGCCGCCATCTGGGCGCGGTATTCCGTCAGGAAGCGGACCGGCGACAGATTGATCGAACGCCGGAAGCATCTGGTGCACTCCCGGGTGCTGATCCCTGCTGCCGCCGCAATCTCCGCAAGTCCGATCTGTTCCATATAGTGTGCGTAGACATACGGAAGCATCTGCTTCATCCTCTCCTGATCGCGGTCAAGGCCGGCTTCTTCCTTTGCCCGGGCTCCTTCTGTCTCCTCCAGCAGCAGGAAAAAGAAACGGCTCATGGCATCCCGGATCACGAACTCATAACCCGCCGGCTCCTGCCGCAGGGCATCCAGTACCTGCAGGAGCAGAGCCGTCATCCGGATCCCCCGCTCTGTATCCGGTCTGATCCGGATGAGCGGCAGATTGCGGGAGCGGAGGATCGGCGCAAAGTATTTCTGCTCCAGAAAGCTTCCGTACTCCCCTGCCAGAAACCGGATGTCAAAGACGAGAGAATAATAGTTGACCTTCTGCGGAAAATCATAGGAGTGCAGCACATTGCTGTTCACAAATACCGCCTCGCCCTGCCCGGCCTCCATTGTCTCATCCGTGGTATTGATCCGGAAAGATCCCTCCTCCAGAAAATCTATCTCAATCCACTCATGCCAGTGCCAGGGGATGTGTCCGCCTGTAAACCGTTCACTCTCATCATACTGGCAGACAAAAGGCAGCCCGTTCGAATCATTCTGCAGCAGTTCTTCGCTGTTGTCGCCCAGCGTCAGCGATGACTTGGCGTAATGAATCATTTCTCCGCAGTCCTTTCTGTTTCTGAGTCAGGGCAGCAAATACCGCCGCGGATTGTATATCTCAGATTTCTTCTATCTTAATCAGATTGGTATTCCCGGACTGTCCGTTTGTCACGCCGCCGGTGATGACGATCCTGTCTCCCTTCGAAAGGGAGAAGATCTCTTTCGCGACCTTCTTGGCACTGTAGAACAGGACATCTGTTGAGGGGAACATTTCACACATCTCCGGCGTCACTGCCCAGGACAGGGAGAGAGACCGCCAGGTCTTTTCGTTCGTCGTCAGCCCTATGATATCCACCGGTGAGCGGAATCGGGAAACCATCTTGGCCGTTCTTCCTGACAGGGAGCAGGCGACAATGGCCTTCGCGTTCACGTCGATCGCCATACCGCAGGACGAATGGGAGATGGCATCGGAATCATTTTTGATACGGAAGTCAAAATCGTGGAAGCGCTGGCTGTAATCAATATTCTGCTCCGTCGCCTCACATATTTTCGCCATGGTCTGAACAGCCTGCACCGGATATTCTCCGGCTGCCGTCTCCCCTGAAAGCATGACCGCACTCGTCCCGTCATAGACGGCATTCGCCACGTCGGAAGTCTCGGCTCGCGTAGGCCTGGGGTTGTGGATCATGGATTCCAGCATCTCGGTCGCGGTGATCACCCGCTTTCCCATCATCCGGCACTTTGTGATCAGGTCCTTCTGGATCGCGGGAAGCTGTTCAAAGGGCACCTCCACGCCCATGTCGCCCCGGGCGACCATGATGCCGTCGCACTCCTCACAGATCTCTTCTATGTGGTCATAACCGGACTGGTTCTCAATCTTCGCGATCAGCTCGACTGTACTGTCCTTTCTGTGTTCCTTAAGAAAGGTGTGTATATCCTCCAGGTCCTGCCTCACAGATACAAAAGAGCAGGCTATGAAGTCCACGTCATGCTCCACGCCGAACAGAATATCCTCTTTGTCCTGCTCTGACAGATACACCTGCTGCAGATGCTTTCCCGGAAAGCTCATGCTCTTTCTGTCGGAGAGTTCTCCCCCGATGACCACTTCCGTCTCAATGCGTGTCCCGTCCGTACCCGTGACGCGGAATTCCAGAAGCGCATTGTTTACCAGGATACGGTCTCCCGCCGTCAGTTCCCTGGCCAGATCCTTGTAGCTGACGGACACAATGCCCTGATCCCCTTCCACGTCCTCTGTGGTAAATACAAATCGCTCTCCTTCCTGCACAGAGACTTTTCCGTCCCGGAAGGTGCCGATCCGGTATTCGGGGCCCTTCGTGTCCAGCATGATCGCAATCGGCAGTCCCAGCTTTTCCCGCACTTTCCGTATCGTCTTGATTCTGCGGAAATGCTCCTCATGGGTTCCGTGGGAGAAATTCAGTCTGGCCACATTCATGCCCGCCTCACAGAGAGCGGTGATCATCTCTTCTGATTCGCTGGCCGGGCCTATGGTGCAGATAATCTTTGTTTTTCTCATTTGCCTTAACCTCCCGTAAAATCATGATCAGATTTATTATAACACAGCCGCCCGGCGGGCGACAGAAGAGAAAAGGGAGAGATGGCTCTCTCCGGACAAAAAAGGAGAGACGGCCCTCCCTGTTCTAAAGGGTGACAGCCGTCTCTCAGTCATAGGATATTTGCACTGCGGGCGCAGCAAAGGGAGCATTCCCGTTTCCCGCGTCCCTGTCTGCGCCGGTTTTACATCAGCTTCCGGAACATGGCCTCAAAATCCTCCAGGGAGGCTTCTCTGGGATTGCCGGGCGCGCAGGCATCGGCTGCGGCGGACTCGCAGAGGAACGGAAGATCTTCTTCTTTGAGCTTCTCCAGCTTTGTCGGGATGCCGACGTCGACAGACAGCTGCTGAACAGCGTCAATCGCAGCCTTGCGGTAGGCTTCCTGGCTCATGCCTTCTGTGTCGACACCGAATGCTTCCGCGATCGCTTTATACTTTTCTCCTGTATATTCTTTGTTGAAATCCATGACAATCGGCAGCATCATGGCGCAGGCAACGCCGTGCGGCGTATCATAGACCGCTCCCAGCGTATGGGCCATGGAATGCGCGATGCCAAGGCCGACATTGGAATACGCCATTGCTGTTACGTACTGCGCCAGAGCCATCCCTTCCCTGCCGTCCGGGTCATTCTCCACGGCGGCCCGCAGGTTCTTCGCGATCAGGCGGATGGCTTCAAGGTCCAGGCAGTCAGACAGCTCCCAGGCTCCCTTTGTCGTATATCCCTCGATCGCGTGCGTCAGGGCATCCATGCCGGTAGATGCGGTCAGGCCCTTTGGCATGGAAGACATCATATCCGGGTCTACAACCGCCACATCCGGGATATCATTCGGGTCAACACAGACGAATTTGCGTTTTTTCTCCACGTCTGTGATGACATAGTTGATCGTCGACTCCGCCCCGGTGCCTCCGGTCGTCGGCACGGCAATGGTAAAGACTGTGCGTTTTTTCGTGGGCGCGACACCCTCCAGAGACCGGACATCATAGTACTCGGGATTGTTGACGATAATGCCGATGCCCTTTCCCGTATCCATAGAAGACCCGCCGCCGATGGTGATCATGAAATCAGCGCCCGAGGCTTTGTATGCATCTACACCCTCCTGTACGTTTTCGATCGTGGGATTCGGCTTGATATTGGAATACACCTCATATGCAATGCCGTTTTTTTCCAGAAGATCTGTCACCTTTGCGGTAACACCGAATTTCACAAGATCCGGATCAGACGCGACGAAAGCCTTCCTGAAGCCATGGGATGCGATAATCCCGGGAATCTCATTGATCGCGCCGTGTCCGTGGAAAGACATTCCGTTCAGAACAAAACGATTGACTGCCATTTTCATACACCTCCTTCTGATAGACAGGTCAATTAACTGCCTGTCCATTATACCACAGGAATAACGCTTTTTGCATCATACCTGCCCTGTCATGTTGTCTGCAGCGCAGTCATAGTTGACATACGGCGGATTCTCCCCCGCCTCCTTTGCAGGCAGATATCTCTTCCAGAAGTCATCAAACAGCCGGAAGATTTCCCTGTGCTTTGCGTAGATGATGAACAGGGTGATGATGACATAGGCGGCAGAAATAATGTCCGTGAAGGCCCACAGGATATCCGCCTGGATATTGTAGAAGATCACGCAGGGAACCATGTAGTAAATCATATACAGGGGCATCATTCTGCGGTTGGTCTCCGTGTCGCCGAATGCGTAATTCACGGATTTTTCGCAGGTATAGTACATGCCGATAATGGTCGTCCACGCGAAAACTGCAATGGCGACGGCCGTCAGCTTGCCGCCGATGCTTCCGTACGCATTGGTAAACGCGATCGTCGTCAGGGTGCCGCTTGTGGCGTCGCTGGTGTGCCACGAACCGGTAATGATGATGGTAAAGGCTGTCACTGTACAGACAACAAAGGTATCCAGGAATACCTCGCCCCAGCCCCACAGAGACTGTCTGACCGGATGATCCGTGATGGCGCTGGCGTGGGCGATCATGCCGTAGCCGGTGCCGGCGTCATTGGAATACATGCCGCGCGCCACGCCGTAGCGGATCGCGTCCCGCACGGTGGCGCCGGCAAAGCCGCCGACCGCGGCCGTCGGAGAAAAGGCGCTGCGGCAGATCAGGGCGACAACATCCGGAATCGCGCGGTAATTGATAATGATGACGCCCAGTCCCATTATGATATAGACGACTGCCATGATCGGGACAGCCTTGGACATAACTGCAGAGATCCGGCGAAGTCCTCCCCAGATCGTCACCAGACAGGTGACGCCGACCAGAATAACCGTCACGATGCTGGGAATGCCGAACGCTTCCTCAAAGGAGCCTGTCACGGCCTCCGTCTGCACACAGCAGGTCCACGGCCCGAAGACAAAACAGAATACCGCCAGGACCACCGCCGCCCTCTTCCAGCCGAATGCGTTTTTCATGACAAAGGAGCGGTCGCACACATATTCATCCATGGATTTTTTGTAATGCTCGCGGTAGCGCTGACCGATGATGATTTCGCAGGCCTTGGTTGACATACCGAAAAAGGCCGACACCCACATCCAGATCAGGGCACCGGGACCGCCGCTGACGATAGCTGTCGCCACACCGCTGATGTTGCCGGTGCCGATCGTATTGGCAAGCGCCGTGCATGCCGCCTTGAAACCGGAAATCGTGCCGTTTCCCTCACCGGTATCCAGCATTTTCCCGAAGGTATTCCGAAAATTGAACAACAGCTTCCGCTGATAGCGGAGCCCAAAACGCAGGGACAGAAAAATGCCGGTGCCCACAACGGCCACGGTCATCCAGTTTCCCCACAGAAGGTCATCCAGCCAGTATAGAAAATCTGTGATCTGCTGCATCATTTATCCTCCCTCTCGCTGCCCACAGGGCAGAACCATTCACAGTTTCTGCAATATTTTATGATCTCGCCGGGTTTGTCACTGACCTCCGGCATCACACCCGTTTCCGCCGCCGCTTCATCCCGGAGCATTTCCTGATTGCAGGAACGTCGGAAATAATGCCCGTCCCGTCCCGGCAGACGCGTCTGGCCGGATTCTTCTGGCGTGTAAATCACCTCGGAAAAGGCATTCTGCGGGCAATGCTGCACGCAGTAGCCCGGGCAGTCCCTGCACGGGTCAAAATCGGCCGGCCCGGTCGGCGGCAGCTCCTCGCTGATCAGCATGGCTCTGAGCCGCACGCGCGGCCCGAATTCCGGCGTGACCAGCAGATTATTCCTCCCGATGCAGCCCAACCCTGCCTGAACGGCCGCATCCTTCAGATAGATCCCGCCGCGTTCCACATGGTACCGCTTCTGATACACGGATACAGACGGGTCCCACTCCTTCAGAAATGCCTGCAGTTTCTTCGTCACCTGCAGCAGCATCCGGTTGCCGGGCGGATTGATCTCCCCGCACCACCAGTCCATCGACGGCCGGCTCTTCGGATGCGCAATCGCGATGATGACGGCAGTCCTGGCATCCTCCTCCCAGAAGACCCGTCCGTGGGGAAGACCTGTTGTGATCTCCTCCGCAAAATGATCACGGGAGTGATCCTTCATCCGCGGGAACAGCTTCTCCGACGGACCGTCCCGCAGGCTTTCCACGCTGGCGTACCCGACGGCATCCGCCCCGAACGCCAGCGCTTTCTCCCGGAGGATGTCCGCGAGCTGCAGTTGTCTCTCACTATATCCCAATCATATCCCTCCATGAGTCAAGGGGACGGTTCTCTCTGACTCATTCAAAGCTGTAGCTTATCTCGTCGAGTTCCGCGTGCATCATTTCCGCCCAGCTGTACTGGTTCATGTAGTCGCCCAGATACTGGTAGCGGGATTTCTGTTTATTGGACAGCCAGTCATACAGATCACATTCGATATGATCCGCGGCGATGGCCATACTGCCCCTCTGCTTATTGATGATATCCTTCAGATTCAGCCTTGTCAGGGTGTTCTGCAGATCTTGCCGGAGGTTGCTGAGATATGATGTCTTCTTCTCGGGGTCGCCGTCATCCTCCCACAGGTACGCGATGATCTCCCCGTTAGTCGTCTGGGAGCCCCTGTTGTTGATCAGGATGGCCAGAATTTCCTTGGTCTTGGAGTATTTAAAGGCCACCGGCTTCCCGTCGACAAAAAACTCAAAATTGCCGAAGGTCTGCGCAAAGACGCGTTTGCGGTTTTTCTGCTCAGGTGAATAGCGCAGTTCCTTCAGCTCTCTGTCTACCGCCTTGCCGGATGCCGGCATCAGGATGCACCCGCTCGCACGCAGATTCATGGCCTCATAGGCATCCGCCCTGTCATCTGTCATGAAGATGAGATTGATGAAGGGATACAGGTCCTTCAGGTAGGTTCCGAGCACCAGACCGGTCATCTCTGACAGAACGGTATTGAGAAAAGCGATATCGATCTCCTTTTCTCTGGCCGCGGCAAGCGCCTCAGGACTGTTGTCGAAGCAGTAGAGTTCTGCCTCCGGGTGGTGTTTTCTGATGAATGCGGACAGCTTTGAAAGCACATCTTTATTATTATCTACAGCCAGGATTCTCATTCGGCCACCTCCCCGCCCGGAAAGTTCACGGCTGATACATGCTGGCTGCGCCGCTGCTCTTCCGTTTTGTGCAGAGGGTCCACTTCTCCCACCAGCAGCATGTCTCCCCCGTTTGCAATGGCTTCATGAAGGGAACCGGCTCTCAGGTCCGCAATCACAAGGGCGGCGAACCGCTCGTAATTGTCTTCATCGATCACCGGAAAATGATGACGCATCCGGTACCAGTGCTGCGGATCGAAGCCGACTTCGCCGACATACAGGCGGTCCGCCGTCCTGATGACGTCGTCCACGTTGGCTGCTGTCGTCGGTATCCTGTCCATGTCTTCGCAGAAAAGCATGGCATACACACGCAGGATCTGATCCCGCACAGTCTCAGGCCTCCCGTCAGCCCCTGCTTTTCCGGTCTCCTGGCTCATAATGCTGTAGTAATATTCCTGCGCCTCCTGATTCTCATCAAAATCAAGGATGGCATTGTAAAAACTACGGTCTATCCATTGCTTTGCCATAGGTATACTCCTTTATCAGTGAATCCTCACAAATCTGTATCTACTATACGGGATTCGCGGAGAAATGAAAAGCTGTTTCTGGTCTTTTTTCTGTGCTGTGCTATACTGTATCCCGTCATCGGAGGAGCGGGCATCGCAATGCTTCGGACCGTCAGGTCCTGCTCGAATGGAAGATGTCGGGTGCGCCCGGTTATTTCACGGAATAGCCGGGTTTTCATATGTCTGAAGAGGTTTCGCATGAAGAAAAAAAGAGCAATTGATTTTACGTCCGGCAGGATTGTCCTGTGCGCGCTTTACTTTGTCCTGCTGAAAAAGAAAACAGGACGAAATTTGACACCCGGCTGAATCTTATGTATAGTTTTGATAACTGTTCAGAACCATTCGGAATTTAGCATTTTTTTACCGGCAGACAGGAGGGCACACTATGTCAGAAATCAGACCGGGAACCGGCGGCAGCAGATACGTGCCGTATGAAGAGAGAACCGGAAATGAATCCATTGTCTATTTCACCCGCGATCTTTCTGCGGCGGGTCTGCAGAAGGTCTATGAGAAAGTCAGCGGAACGATCACCGGAAAGGTGGGCATCAAGCTGCACACAGGCGAAAAGAACGGCCCGAATATCATTCCGCGGGAATGGGTAAAAGAACTGATCGGGAAAGAGCCTGAGCTGAAAGACGCAGCCATCATTGAGACCAACACCTACTACGAAGGTGACCGCTACACCACCGAACAGCACCGCGAGACGCTGAAGGTCAACGGCTGGACCTTCTGCCCGGTAGATATCATGGATGAGGAGGGCACAGCCCTGCTTCCCATCGAGGGCGGAAAGTGGATGAAGGAGATGTCTGTCGGCTCCCACATGACCGGATATGATTCCATGGTGACGCTCACCCACTTCAAGGGACATCAGATGGGCGGCTTCGGGGGTTCCAACAAGAATATCGGTATCGGCTGCGCAGACGGACGCATCGGTAAAAAATGGATCCATACCGCAGAAGGCTCTGACAATATGTGGTCCATCGATGAAGAAGAGCTGATGGAACGGATCGCCGAATCCACGAAGGCCACTGTTGACTTCTTCGGAAAACATGTGACCTATGTAAATGTCATGCGCAACATGTCCGTGTCCTGCGACTGTGAGGGCGTGGACGCCGCGCCTGTCGTCACGCCGAATGTCGGCATTCTGGCTTCGACTGACATCCTGGCAGTGGACCAGGCCTGCGTGGACCTGATCTATGCCATGACCGAAGAAGAGCACCGTGACATGCTGGAGCGCATCGAGACCCGGCACGGACACCGGCAGCTCTCTTACATGAAAGAGCTTGGAATGGGCAATGACCGGTACGTGCTGATCGACCTGGACCACAACGAGATGCACATCTGCCCCGGCTACGCGGTAGAGGGACTGAAGCCGTTTGTGCTGATGAAACCATAAATAATAAATCAGGGGGGCAGATCCTGAAGGAATCTGTCCCCCTGATTCATATATGCGGGCAGCCGGTTTCACCTGTCCATGACCCGCAGATGATCCAGAGTCAGTACTTCTCCGCCCTGCAGCGTCACAAAACCGTCTGCGTCCCAGGGCCCGGTCAGCAGCCGCTTCAGATATTCATTGGACCCGCTGAACTTCTCCCACGCCAGATTCAGCGTCTGTGCGATCCTCTCTGTCTCGGCCAGAACCGGCTCCATATCATAGCAGCCGGTCTCCAGAATTCCGATTCTTCTGTAATTGCCGAACATCATCTCAAAGATCTCGGCGCCGGTCTCTTCACCATATTTGTCCATGGTGTATTCATACTCCCGCATGATATTCCGCTCGCCCTCGATCCAGCCCTTGGTCATGAAATACGTCCCGGCCTCATTCTGGATCTGCTGCCGCCTCCGAAAGGAACCCAGCAGCAAGGTGATGCAGTCATCCGCGCGGGGAAGGATCAGTTCCGCCCCGGCCGTCTTCAGGTTTTCCAGGGAATTCCCGCAGAATCCCATGGCCAGCAGGATCCTCTCCGCCCCGGCCTTTTCCGCTTCATCGACAGTCTCCTGCAAAACCCCGTGCAGCTTCCTGGGAACGTTGTGCAGGCCGGATTCAATCCAGAGCACCGGGTATGTACAACCGGTGCTCTCCATGGCGGCCAGCAGCTCCTCACTTATGGTTCTGCAGCAGATGATACATGTATGTTTCATTTCTGCCCGTAATACGCGTTGGCCCCGTGTTTGCGGAAGTAGTGCTTGTCCTGCATCTCCTGCGGCGCTTCCTTTACGTGCGGGTTCAGCATTTCCGTGCGGGCGGCCATCTTTGCCACTTCCTCTACGACCACGGCATTGTGGACGGCTTCGTGAGCGTCCTTTCCCCAGGTGAATACGCCGTGGTTCTTGCAGAGTGCGCCGGGCACTGCGATCGGGTCTTTACCCATCTGTTCGAAACCGTCGGCCAGGACGATGCCTGTGTTTTTCTCGTAGGCATCCGCAATCTCCTCTGCGGTAAGATTACGGATGCAGGGGATCTCCCCGTAGAAATAGTCGGCATGGGTCGTCCCGTAGCAGGGAATGCCGCGGCCTGCCTGCGCCCAGGAGGTCGCCCAGGCGGAATGTGTGTGCACAACGCCCCCGATGCCCGGGAACCGGCTGTACAGTACGGCATGTGTTGCGGTATCAGAAGAAGGATTCAGCTTCCCCTCCACTTTTTCACCGTCCAGATTAACGACCACCATATCGTCCGGCGTCAGTTTGTCATAGTCTACGCCGCTGGGCTTGATGACAAAGAGTCTGCTCTCCGGATCATATCCGGAGACATTTCCCCAGGTGAATGTGATGAGCCGGTACTTCGGCAAAAGCATATTCGCTTCATAGACTTCCTTCTTGAGCTGCTCCAACATTGTTCAGATCCTCCTTACTGATTGCCGCGCAGGATACGCGATGCCGTTTCCGCGGCCTCCGCCGCATTCTCCGTGTAAATATCGGCGCCGATCTCTTCGGCAAACTCCTTTGTGACGGGACCGCCGCCGACCATGATGACAAAGGGATGTTTTTTCCGGATATCCCGCAGCGCACGCACGATCCGTCCCATTTCTGCCATCGATGTCGTCAGCAGGCAGGACACACAGACGATCCGGACACCCGGATTCTGTTCCACCGCCTGCACGAAACGCTCGGCAGGCACATCGACGCCCAGGTCCACCACCTCACAGCCGATGCTTTCGAACATGATCGCGACGATGTTCTTGCCGACATCGTGCAGATCACCGCCTGCCGTGCCCAGGATCGCCTTGCCGACATAGCCTTTGCCGCTTTTTTTAACCTCCGGCTCCAGCACCTCCAGCGCCATCTTCATGGCGCGGGCGCAGGCCAGGACACGGGCAATGTCCGTATCATTGCTCCCGAAATCCAGTCCGATCTGGTGCATCGCCACAAGCAGGCTGTTATTTATGATTTCCGTCGCCGGTACGCCGCTCTCCAGCGCCTGTTCCGTCAGCTTCGCCGCCAGACGGGGTTTGCCGCCTGTCACGGCATTCTGAATCTCCGCAAACATGAAACGAAAAAGCCTCCTGTGCCACTTCCTGTTTTCCCGCCTTCTTTTCCTCCGCCGGAAAGAGAAGACATCCTTTCACGGGTTACAGCGGATCAGCATATTCCTGATCCAGAGGGCATATCCTTCTCAGGAGTCATCAGGCAGACATTGCCCTCGGCGTCTTCTGCCGAGAGGAGCATTCCCTCGGAATCCAGTCCGGCCAGTTTGGCAGGCTTCAGATTAATCAGTGCCATCACTTTCTTTCCGACCAGCTTCGCCGGATCCGGATACCATTTCTTAATCCCGGATACGATCTGACGTGTCTGGTCGCCTATTTTCACCTGGAAGCACAGAAGCTTCTTTGATTTGGGGACCGCCTGGCAGTCAATAACTTCTCCCACCGCGAACTGGCATCTGGCAAAATCATCATACGTGATTTCATCCTTCAATTCCACATGGATGTCCGCTGCCTTGTCCGCTCCGGCCGGCGCATCCCCGGCTGCCTCTTCAGAACCGGCCGCGTCCCCGCCGGCTGCCGGCGCCGCGTCCCCGGATTCTGCCGCGGCGGCCGCTGCCTGCGCTGCCTGCAGAACCTCCACCTTTGCCAGCACATCCTTGATATCCATGCGGGCAAACAGGATCTCCGGCTTCTCTGTCACGCGGCTGCCGGACGAATACAGTCCGAACGCATCCAGCTGCTCATACGGTCTCTGCTGTGTCTGCAGCTGGGCAAGGATCTTTTCCGTCGTTTCCGGCATGAACGGCTGCAGAAGTGAGGCGCCGACCGTGATGCTTTCCACCAGATTGTACAGAACGGTCGCCAGACGGTCCTGCTGTTCCGGATCCTTCGCAAGGGCCCAGGGCATGGTTTCATCAATATATTTATTGCAGCGCTTGAACAGCGTGAAAATCTCACTGATAGCGTCAGCCACCCGCAGCTGGTCCATCTTGTCTTCAACCTTTGCGGCTGTTCCTGTCACAACCTCCTTCAGGCTGTTATCAGGATCACCGGCTGCGCCTTTGTCCGCCACGATGCCGCCGAAGTATTTATTGCTCATGGCAATCGTACGGTTAACCAGGTTCCCGAGCGTATTGGCCAGGTCGGAATTCATCCTCTCGACCATAAGCTCCCAGCTGATCACGCCGTCATTCTCAAACGGCATCTCATGCAGGACAAAATACCGGACGGCATCCACACCGAACATGTCCGCGAGGTCATCCGCATAGATGACATTGCCGCGGGATTTGCTCATTTTTCCGTCCGCCTGCAGCAGCCACGGATGACCGAAAACCTGCTTCGGCAGCGGCACATCCAGGGCCATCAGGAAGATCGGCCAGTAGATCGTGTGGAAACGGATGATATCCTTGCCGATCAGATGCAGATCTGCCGGCCACAGCTTCTGAAACTGCTCTGTGCCTGTCTCGCCGCAGTGGTATCCGATACCGGTGATGTAGTTTGTCAGGGCATCCAGCCACACATAGACGACATGTCCCGGATCAAAATCGACCGGGATTCCCCATTTGAACGAGGTCCTGGAAACGCACAGATCCTGCAGCCCCGGAAGCAGGAAGTTGTTCATCATCTCATTTTTCCGGGAAACCGGCTGGATAAACTCCGGGTGCGCGTTGATATGGTCGATCAGGCGCTGCGCGTATTTGCTCATGCGGAAGAAATATGCCTCTTCGCTGGCTTTCACCACGGCTCTGCCGCAGTCCGGACACTTGCCGTCCTCCAGCTGTGATTCCGTCCAGAAGGACTCGCACGGCGTACAGTACCAGCCTTCATAGGAGCCTTTGTAAATATCCCCCTGATCATAGAGCTTTTTGAAGATTTTCTGGACTTCTGCCTCATGATAGTCATCCGTCGTGCGGATAAACTTATCGTAGGAGGTGTTCATCAGGTCCCAGATCCGGCGGATCTCACCGGCGACCTCGTCCACAAACTGCTTCGGCTCCATGCCCTTTGCTTTTGCCTTTTCCTCTATTTTCTGACCGTGCTCATCTGTACCGGTCTGGAAAAAAACGTCATATCCCTGCATGCGGCGGTATCGCGCGATGCTGTCGGCGAGCACGATTTCATAGGTATTCCCGATATGGGGCTTGCCGGATGCGTAAGCGATTGCTGTTGTCAGGTAATATGATCCTTTTCTCTTGTTCATAGCTGTCTCCTCTTCCACATTTATATGATCAGGCCGCCAGAAGCATGCCCGCAGGGCACTCATCCTGCGTGAACTCAATACTTTGGGCGTTGTAATCTTGTCAGAATCTCACACGGATTGTGCTGCGCACGCCGTCCAGCTGGGAGATCCCGTCCTGGAACTCCGATTCCGGCATCTTCTCCGTGATAAAAGCAAACTCGCCGGAGAGACCGGGCACGCTGACCGTCTCAACCTCCCCGAAGATACTGCGAATTTTCTGCATTTCCGCCGCCATGGTGCCGGCAACGCGCACAAAGAACCGGTTTCTCACGCGGCCGACAGGCATCAGCTCCAGCTGCTGGTCGCTCCACTCAAAGCGGACATTGCGGTCCAGATGCTTGGCGCAGTCCACGACATCCGCCACAACCGCGCTGGCCGTCGGCAGCTTGCCTGCGCCGCTCCCGTAAAACATGGCATCCCCGAGAACATTGCCGTGGATAAAGATGGCGTTAAACACGCCCTGTACACTGTAGAGCGGGTTTGACGCGTTGATCATCACCGGACTTACCATAGCGTAGAACTCGTCACCGACCTTGCGGCTGGTCGCCAGCAGTTTGATGCTGGCCCCGATCGTCTGGGCATATTTGATATCTGCCGATGTGATCTTTGTTATGCCCTCTGTGTATATATCCTGATAGCTGACATGACTTCCGTAAGCCAGAGAAGAGAGGATGGCAATCTTTCTGCAGGCATCATACCCCTCAATGTCCGCCTCCGGATTTCTCTCGGCATATCCGTTCTGCTGCGCTTCCCGGAGAGCCTCATCAAAATCGGAGCCGTCCACAGCCATTTTTGTCAGGATGTAGTTCGTGGTTCCGTTCAGAATTCCCGTGATCTCATCGATTTCATCTGCTGTCAGGGACGAATTCAGAGGCCTGATGATCGGAATGCCGCCGCCGCAGCTGGCTTCAAACATGTAATTCAGCTCCCGGTCCCTTGCGATCTGCAGCAGTTCCGTGCCGTATGCCGCCACCAGCTCCTTGTTGGAGGTACAGACACTCTTGCCGGCCAGCAGGGCCCGCTTTGTGAATTCATAGGCCGGATGCAGCCCGCCCATTGTCTCCACTACGATCCTGATCTCCGGATCCGCTTCGATCACGTCGAAGTCATGCACGACCTTCTCCTGCACCGGATCTCCGGGGAAATCCCTCAGGTCCAGCACATACTTTATCTCGATCTCATCCGCAGCCTTTATATTGATGCTGCGGTGGTTGGTCTGAATGACCTCTACGACGCCGGAACCGACGGTTCCGTATCCGAGAACTGCTATTTTAATCATGTTCTGTCTCCTTTTCTCTGTCAGGCCCTTCTGTATTCCCCGCCCAGAATACGGATGTCCCGCACACCGGGCCGCTCCTCCAGGGCGCGGAGCATGCCGGCGGAATCGCTGTCCGGCGCAAAATCCACACTGACGGTCAGTGTCGCCACATCCGCGAGCGGAATAGCCTGATGAATTGTCAGGATATTCCCGCGGAACCTTGCGATCACCTGCAGCACATCTGACAGGACACCGGCTTCATCCCGGATCTGCAGTACCAGTGTAATGGTGCGTCCCTGTATTGTCTCGCGGAACGGCTGGATATCATCCTGATATTTATAGAAGGAACTCCGGCTGATCCCGGCGGCTTCTGTCGCCTGCTGTACCGTCATATTGCGCTGTTCCATCAGCCGTTTTGCCTCCAGAACCTTCAGAAGCACTTCCGGCACAGCCTTTTCTCTCACAAGGTAATACGGTTCACTCAAACCTGTTCAGCCTCCTGTAAGGGCCGCGGCGCGGCACGCATTGTGCGTCTCCGGCATACATTTGTCTGTCACGGGGAAAATCGTATCACACAATTCTGCTTTGCGCAAGG
>CAMODP010000007.1 GCA_946611445.1 uncultured Eubacterium sp. | reverse complement strand
CTTGTATCACACAAAACCCCATATGTGATTCTGCACAAATAATCGATTACAAACTTGATTAATATGCCAAAAGTGCCTCCAGAGTGAAAAATATGGTTTTAATAATCGATTATAGATGATATAATCGATCATAGCAGACAACGTAAATATATTTATGGAGGTGAATGAATTGAGCAGCGAAAAAATCCTTGCTACTTATTTCGGAGAAAATGATCCGATTAAGCCGGAATGGAAAAATGACGAAGATAAAGGTCTGTTCTGGTTTTATGATGATCTGCACTGCCCGAACCCGATCTCCCCGCTGTATTTTGACTGCAACGGCTGGTGGGGACCGACCTGCGAGTATATGTACAGACGATTCGGCGCGCCGATCGGCAGCGAGTGGATTGCAAAGAAAATCGGCGGTTATGTCTATACAGCGGTTGTGCCGCCCAAGACAAAACCGGAGCAGACCAACAGCCTGTTTACTTACTATATGACGGTCATGCCGGAGTACGCGGAGTCCTTCTATGAGAGATGGAGAACCGAATACATCCCGGAGATCAAGGGCTACTGGGAGAAGATCCTGAACTTTGATTTTGAGCACAGCACCATTCCGCAGGCCCTGATCCATATGGAAGACTGCCTGGATATGCAGGAGCGCGCATTCAAGATTCACTGGATCATCAATCTGGCCCAGTTCAAGGCTTCCAGCGACTTTGTGGATTACTACAAAGAGGTCATCGGACAGGTTGATGATGAGGTCGGCAAGATCAACGTCTCTACAGACGACAGGAACTGGGACTCTCTCCGTGAGCTCTGGAACATGAAGGAGTTCGTAAAGGGGCATCCGGCGCTTCGCAAGATGTTCGAAGAGAACGAAAAGGAAGTCATCATGGAGAAGCTCCAGGAGACGGAGGACGGCAAGACCTTCTTCAACATGCTGAACGACTACCGCAAGGAGTACGGCTTCCATGCGCTGTACACCCATGAGTACATCTACAAGACGGTATATGAGGATCCGACACCGGTTCTGGATACGATCAAGGATTACCTGAAGAGCGACTATAATTTCGACGATCATTACGAGACCTGTAAGAGAGAGCAGCAGGAAGCCATTGACCGGATGTTCGAGAAGATCAAGGATCCCGAGAAGGTCACGAAGATGCGTCATTATCTGCATCTGTGCGTACAGATGGCTCCGATCACGCCGGACCATCACTTCTATCTGGACCAGGGCGTATTCAGCCATATGCGTCTGATGTTCCTGGAGATCGGCAAGATGTTCGTAAAGGAAGGCATCCTCGATGATCCGGAAGACATCTTCATGCTCGGATATGAAGATATCCGCTGCGCAGGCGTTGACAAGAACTATCCTGCAAAAGAGATCGCGGCAAAGAACCGCGCGGCCATGGCAGAAGCCAGAAAGCATCATCCGAGAGAGTGGTACGGAACGGCTACGCAGTGGCAGATCTATGAAGAGCCCTACAAGACATTGTGGGGATATCCTCAGAAATTTGAGGCTGAGCAGGAAGAACTGAAGACCAACGCAGAAATTTCCAAGACTGTCCTGAAGGGTATTCCGGGATATCCGGGTGTTTACGAGGGCACAGCCCGCTTCATCACGGATCCGAAGGATCTGGACGATGTCAAAAAGGGCGAAGTCCTCGTCTGCAAGATGACAAATCCGGCCTGGGTCGTCTGCTTCTCGCAGATCGGCGCGCTCGTCACAGATACCGGCGGCGCCCTGTCCCATCCGGCAGTTGTCTCCCGTGAGTTCGGCATTCCGTGTGTCGTCGGCACAAGACGCGCCACACAGCTGATCAAGACCGGAGACAGAGTCCGCGTAGACGGCAATACCGGAAAGGTTGAGATTATTTCCTGATAAACAGGATGCTCTCCGCGCAGGGCATGGGGGTTCCCTGCCGGAAGGCAGATGATCAGAGCCAGCGGCATATACAGACTGCTGGCTCTGACTTTCATCATTCCATTCTGCCGCGCACAGCAGAAGAAATCGGGAACACACAGGCACAGATAATACAGTACACAGAATAAGTATGGAGTGAGAGAATGGGACGTTTAGCATGGTTTGATGAGATACCGGATGAGCAGCTGGCCCTGGCAGCCGGCGGCAAGGGTGCCAGCCTGTGCCGCATGTTCCGCGCGGGACTGCGGGTGCCGGAGGGCTTTATCGTCCGGTCTGAGATGTTCAACGAGTTTATGGACCGCTGCGGTCTCCGCCAGTTTGCGCTGGACACGATCAAAACAATCGATTTTTCCAGCAATGCCAATCTGATCGAGACGGCTGAGAAGATCCGGAAAAAAATCTGCGATACGGCGATGCCGGAGGATATGGATCAGGAGCTGAAGCAGTATTACGCCAGGTTCAACAACGGACCGGTTGCGGTGCGGTCCAGCGGGACGGCTGAGGATCTGGATGATGCCTCCTTTGCCGGACAGCAGGAGACCTATCTGTTCGTCATCGGCGAGGAGGATCTTGTCCGCTTTGTGAAGGAATGCTGGGCTTCCCTTTACAATGACCGCGCGATCTTTTACCGCAGAGAGAAAGGCTTCAGGGAAGAAGAGGTTTCCATCGCCGTTGTCGTGCAGAAGATGGTCAATTCCCAGAAGGCCGGCGTCATGTTTACCCAGAATCCGGTCACAAAGGATCCTGCAGTCTGCATGATCGAGGCGGCATGGGGACTCGGCGAAAGTGTCGTCTCCGGCATCGTGACGCCTGACAACCTCTGGATCAACAAGAAGACACTGGAAGTCGTCACAGAGTATATCTCCGAGAAAGAGACCATGGTTGTGCGCCTGTCTGACAAAGGCGGCACAAAGGAGATCCCGGTGCCGGATGAGATCCGCGAGGAGCCGGTCCTGACGGAACAGAATATCAAAGACCTGGTGGATGTGGCCAACCGGATCGAAGAGTTCTACGGAAAACCCGAGGACGTGGAGTGGGCCTTCGAGGAAGACGGACAGCTGTATATGCTGCAGTCCCGCCCGATCACCACGCTGTAAGCAATCCCTTCCTGCAGAGTCGCAGTATAATGATATTTTTAAAAAGGAGAGAAACACATGAAGGTTTTTTCTGAACAGCTGTCATCCGGCAAGGCGGCCATCCGCTTTGATGTAATCGGCGGACCGGACAGAGATAAGATCGCTGAAGATATGTCCTTCCTGAATTACCGTCTGGGAACTGTCGAAGTTTCCGACAAGGTGACAAAGGAGAAGGCGGATATCATCTGGAACTACGACGAGCCGGTGAAAAGCATCACGTTTGAAAACGGGGTCCTGACTCTGAACAGCTTCTGGGAGGAAGGCGAGCTCAACAAGATCATGGTATCCATGCTGGCCAATGAGATGGACAAGTGCGGCATGCATCCTTTCCATTCCTCCAGCATCATCTACAAGGGCAAAGGCATCCTGCTCGTAGGCGGCGAGAACAACCACGGCAAGTCCATGACACAGCTGGAAGGCTGCGCGCGCGGCGCGGATCTGTTCTCCACTGAGACGACCGTTACCGACGAAGACGGGCTGGCGCTGTACGGCTCCAAAAACATCTATGTCCGCAAGAGGGCGAAAGGCACCGAGCGAAGCGACCTGCCGGATCAGGATCAGGGCGTGACCATGTTCTTCGGCAAAGAGCCGGATATGAAGATGGTATATGAGCCCTGCAAGATGGATCTGTGCATCATGCCCTGCATCGACGGCCATTTCCAGACCCAGGTCACCAAGATGGGACAGTTTGAGGCTTCCTACCAGCTTTTCCATTCGCTGATGAACTTCTTTGGCATGAATCAGCTCCTCTGCGGCGTGAACGGCCTGGCTATGCCGGTAGTGGATGATGATCCCGTCCGCAGACAGCACAGAGCGAAATTCTGCTCGCAGTTTGCCGCCGGCAGACCGTTCTACATGATCCGCGCGAAATCCCCGCAGATCCTGTTTGACGAGATTGAGAAGATTATGGAACAGGAGTTCTGAACACACAGAGAATAAGGAGAACAGTATGCAGCAGTTAACACCCAACGTATATGCCGAGACAGAGATCCGGGGCTGCAACCCCAGTATTGTATTCACCTCCGAGGGATCCGTCTTTATCGATACCGCCCAGTGGATCACGCCCCTCCTCGAGATGCGCGCGTTCGCCAGGGAACGGGGACCGATCCGCTATCTGATCAACACAGAGTCGCACATTGACCACATCTTCGGCAATCACTGGTTCGCCGGCGAGTCCATCGTCATCGGACATGAGAACCTGAAGAAAACCTTCTGGAAGATTCCGCCCGCATTCAACCAGACTACCTATGACTACAGCGTGGACGTCATCAGAAACCAGGATCCTGAAGGCCTGAAGTACATGCCGGAGGAGAAGGATTACATCATCAACATGCCGCAGGTCACCTTCTCCGAGAGAATGACGCTGAAGCTGGGCGACCATACCTTTGAACTGTATTACGCGCCCGGCCACTCCGACGCGAATATCATCATCTATGTTCCCGAAGAAAAAGTGGCCTTCGTCGGAGACACCATCTTCAAGGACTGCCAGATCTGGCTGCATTCCGCCATGCCGGATGAACTGTTCAAGACACTGGATTTCCTGAACACGCTCGATGTGAAATACATCGTTCCGGGCCACGGCCCCGTCTGCGGCAAGGAAGCGATCTACGAGAACAAACAGCTCCTTTATGACTGGTTTTCTGCTGTGTCTGACGGCATCGCAAAGGGCTGGTCCAAAGAAGAGTGCGTGAAGAAGATCAGCTTTGCGGACCGCTGCCCGGTCGATATCGGACAGGCTGACGCCATGGACTATATCCAGGAGCACAACGTCATGGTCGCCTATGATTATGTCATGAACAAGCTCGGGAAGTGACGGGGCAGGAGGACGCAGGATGAAACTGGAACATATTCACAACATAGCCATTATCGGGACCGGAATGATCGGCACGAGCATGGCGGTGCTTTTCACCGGTCATGGGTACAGGACCACCCTGTTTGCCGTCAATGACGAGCTGCAGGTAAAAAGCGAACAGCAGTATGAGACATTCTTCAAGGCCCTGATGGACCAGGGCCTGGTGACGGAGGCGCAGTATGAGGCCTGCCGTGGCTGCCTGCATTACACCCAGGATTACAGCACGATCGCGGACGCGGACTATGTCTTTGAATGCGCTTTCGAGAACATTCCGGTCAAGCACGGGATCTACGCGGAGATCGAAAAATACATCACGGATCCGAAGGCGATCATCTCGACGACATCCGCCCTTTCCGCGGATGATCTGGTGGAAGGCCTGGACAAATTCGCGGACCGCATGATCGTGGCCCATCCGTTCTTCCCGCCGCATCTTGTGCCGTATTTCGAGGTCGTCAAGAGCGTGAAAACGAAAGACGGTGTGACGGAAGGCGCCGTAGAACTGCTGGAATCTGCTGACAGGGCCGTAGTAGTCCTGAAAAAGAACGCGCCCGGCTTCATTGCGAACCGTCTGCAGCACGCGCTGTTCCGCGAAGCCATCAATATTGTGGAGCGCGGCATCGCCGATCCCAGGGACGTGGACAAGGCGGCCATGTACAGCTTTATGCCGCGGTACACGAAGATCGGTATCTTTGAACACATCGACAACTCCGGCGTAGACCTGAATTACGACATCGAAAACTACCTGTTCAAGGATCTGAGCGACGCAAAAGAGGCAATGCCTTCGATCAGGGAACATTACGAGAAAAAAGAATTCGGCGTAAAATCCGGCAAGGGCTACTACGACTGGTCCAAGGTGGATATGGCTGATTTCGCAAAGCGGATCAGCGAACCATACTGGAGCTTCTTCAACTGGGAGATGCCGGAGAAATAAGATGACTGCGGATGCGCTCTGGCGGATGCCCGTCAGAGCGCGCTTTGCTAAACGGATGCAGGAGAGAAAGGAGGAGCATTTTGTCAGATATAGACAGACTTGTTCCCTGTGAGGAGTTTCATCCCGAAGGGAGCGACTGGGATCGCCTCGTAGTGCACCGGAAAGATACGGACGGAACAGAAAAGATCATCGGCCACACGCAGCTGCGCAAGGATGCGGTCGCAAAGGTCACTGGCACGGCTCTGTTCGGGGCGGATCTGAATCTGCAGGGGCAGCTGTGCGCGAAGGTGCTGCGCAGTCCTCATCCGCATGCCAGGATCAAGAGCATTGACACGTCCCGTGCCGCTGAGGCTCCCGGCGTGTGGGCCGTAATCACCGGGAAAGACTACCCGGATCTTTTTGGTTCCTTTATCGCGGATCAGCCGATGATGGCAGTCGACAAGGTGCGTTATCAGGGCGAGCCTGTGGCGGCGGTGGCAGCCGAGGATGAACAGAGCGCGCAGGAGGCTCTGAAACTGATCGATGTGGAATATGAGCTTCTTCCGGTGGTCAATTCCCTGGAGGATTCCATGAAAAACGAAGTGCTGATCCACGAAGACTGGAACAGCTACAAGTGCGGTTCCGCCTGCTTTCCTGTGCAGGGGACAAATATAGGAGACCGGTTCCACCTGAAGAAGGGAGACGTGGAGAAGGGGTTTGCCGAGGCGGATCTGGTAGTGGAGTCCCAGTTCCGTCTGGGGCAGCTGCAGCATACGCTGATGGAGACGCATACGGCGACGGCTGTCGCAAATCCGCACACGAAGGAGATCCGGGTCTGGACGCCGAATCAGTCTCCGTTTGGGATCCGGGGCCTGCTGGCTGGCATCTTCCATGTTCCGGAGGAAAAGGTCAGACTGACCCTGACAGAGATCGGTGGAGGATTCGGAGGCAAGTATGAGGTCCGGGCAGAGCCGATCGCCATTGCCCTGTCGTTTCGCTGCGGCGGGAGACCGGTCAGGCTGACTTTCGACCGGAGTGAAGAGTTCCTTGCCTCTGTCTGCCGCTCTGCCGTGCAGTATTATATCAAGACGGGTGTAAAAAAGGACGGAACGATTACCGCGCAGCAGGTGCGCGGCTACTGGGACGCCGGCGCCTATGTGACGACAAACCCCCGCGTGAACTATAATGCCGGCTTTGCCGCGAACGGTCCTTACAAGATCCCGAACGCGCAGGTGGATACCTGGGTATATATGACAAACAGGACACTGGGGACCGCGTACAGGGGATTCGGCGTGTCGGAAGCATGCACGCTGCATGAGCGGCAGATGGATATCGTTGCCAGAAAGCTGCGGATGGATCCGCTGGCATTCCGTCTGAAGAACTGTCTCCATGACGGAGATTCCGGCATTACCGGTGAGATCATTTCCACCTGTGCGGTGGACGAATGCCTCCGGGCAGCCGCCCGCAACATCAGCTGGGAAAAGCTGCCGCTGCGCTGGACGGATGAAGAGGGCAACCTCTGCGGGAAGGGAATCTGCTGCTTTAACAAGCTCACGGGAACGCCTTCGACGACTTCCTGCGTGCTGAAGATGAACGGCAACGGCTCACTGTTCATATGGTCTGCCAGCCGGGAGATGGGACAGGGCGTGACGACGACCATGGCCCAGTTCGCGGCACAGTCGCTCGGCATAGATTTTGACAAAGTCAGCGTACCGCAGGTGGATACCGATCAGACGCCGTTTGACAAGACAACGACATCCTCCCGGTCTACCTTCCATTCGGGCAACGCGATCCTGGAGGCCTGCGAAGGCATCAAACAGCAGCTCTGCGCCCTGGCGGCCATCAAATGGGGCTGCAGCGAGGAAGAGATCGACTATACCAGCGAAGGCTGGATCCAGCACAAAACAGATGAGACAAAGAGAATTCACATCAATGATGTCGGCAGCAGCGGCATCATGCATGAGCAGGCTCCGGTGATCGCCATCGGACGATACGGATCTTCGGATATTTTTGATCCGCCGCCATTTGACGGCCGGCAGTCTGAACGGCCTACGGTCATGTGGATGATAGGCGCACAGGCGGCTGTCGTGAAGGTTAACCCCATTACCGGGCGGGTGAAGATACAGCGGATCGGCGCCGGTCATGATGTGGGCAAGGCCATCAATCCGACCGGCTGCCTGCAGCAGATCGAGGGGTCCATCATCATGGGCATGGGACATGCGCTCATGGAAGAGATGATTTACGAGGACGGGCAGCTGCGCAACGGAAATATGGTAGACTACAAGGTCCCGACCTTTATGGATTCTGCATTTGAAGCAAAGCTTACCCTGGTTGAAAACGGACATCCCGAGGGGCCGTACGGCGCCAAGGGCATCGGAGAGCCGGGAATGGTGCCGACGGCCGGCGCGATCGCCAACGCGGTCTGCAACGCCTGCAATGCCAGCTTTACATCGCTCCCCATCAAGCCGGAGCACATCTTATTCCGCAAGGAGGTAGAATACGATGCTGCCGAGATTTGACCTGTATATGCCGACGGATCTGAATGAGGCCTGCCGCCTGAAAGCGGAAGGGGCGAAACCTGTGGCCGGCGGCACGGATGTATTTGTAGATCTTTACGGGGGAAAAAAGGCGCCCGGCGCGCTGGTTGATATCAAGAGACTGCCGGAGCTGCAGGGCATCAGGTTTACGGAAAAGGACGGCCTCGATCTCGGGGCGCTTACCAGTCACAGAAGCATAGAGGAATGGGACCTGATAAAGGAGCGGTACTTTGCCCTGTTCAAAGGCTGCTCGCAGGTGGGATCCGTGCAGATCCGGTACCGTGGAACGCTGGGCGGCAATATTATGAACGGCGCGCCGTCTGCGGATTCCGTCGGACCGATGCTGGCTTTCGGCGCGGAATGTGTCGTTGCCGGACCGGAGGGAAGACGAAGGATCCCGCTGGAAAGCTTTTATACCGGTTTCAAGGCTTTTGACTGCCGTCCTGATGAACTGCTCTGCCGCATCCTGCTTCCGCCGGTCCCGGAAAATGCGGGAAGCGCCTATTTCAAATACGGCCGCCGGAATGCCATGGATCTGGCGCTGATGGGCGTCAGCGCGTATATGGAACTGGACGGCGGCGTGATACGCAATCCCCGTATTGCCCTGACGACGGCGGCGCCGGTACCGGTGCGGAGCCATATGGCGGAAAAGGTACTGGAAGGAAAGAAGATCTCTGATGCGCTCATCCTGGAGGCGGCGGAGGCCGTCGAGGCGGAGGGAAAACCCCGATCCAGCTGGCGCTCCAGCGCGGAGTTCCGAAAACGCCTGCTGCATGATGTGTCTGTCATGGTACTTCACGAAGCCGCCGAACGAGCCGGGAGACCTTTTGACAGAAAGGCGGAAGAAATCCCTGCCCGCCAGTACGCGGGTATGCAGGGGCTGGAGCCGAGGCCCGTTATCAGGCTCTAGAGCCGGAATATAAAAACAGGAAGGGTGACAGTATGAAACAAATAGAGATCCAGGTTACTGTAAACGGGAAAAAGTACAGAAAAACAGTTGCGTCCAATCTCTCTCTGCTGCGTTTTCTGCGGGAAGAGCTTTTCCTGAACAGCGTAAAGGAAGGGTGCGATGAAGGAGAATGCGGTGCCTGTACGGTGCTGGTCGACGGATGTCCGGTCAATTCCTGCCTTGTGCTGGCGGCTGAGCTCGACGGAAAGACCGTTCTGACAACGGAAGGGCTGTCCGATGACGAGCGTCTGCATCCGCTGCAGGAGGCCTTTATAGAAGCCGGCGCCATTCAGTGCGGGTACTGTACGCCCGGTATGCTGATGAGCGGCATTGCATGTCTCAACCGCTATCCGCATCCGACCCGGGAGCAGATCATGAAGGAAATGGAAGGGAACATCTGTCGCTGCACGGGATACCAGAGAATTGCCGACGCGATACTGCTGGCTGTACGGAAAATGGATCAGAAACGCGCGGAGGCGGAGCAGGCCGGAGAAACAGCGCCACAATTTGCCGGCATAAATGAGCAGTTTAATGAGGAATGGAAACTGCGGTATACAACAATGTGACATCCGCAGTCTGCCCGGAGGGATTTGAAAAACGCGGTGCCATATGATAAAGTAAGATCAGGCGGCCTGCCGGAAAACCCGGCGGGTGTCTGACTGAAGAAGGTGAGATTCTGTGCTGCAGGGAAGCGGAATTCCAGGCGGCAGATTACGGAGGAATACAGGAAATATGGCGAACGGAACGAATAAGGATACTCTCCGGACACAGATTAAGCAGCATATTCTGAAAGGAATCACGGAAGGAAAATATAAGCGGGGAGAAAGGATCGTTGAGACCAGACTTGCCAAAGAACTGCAGGTATCGCAGGCTCCTGTACGGGAAGCGATACTTGAGCTCTGCTTCATGGGGCTCCTTGAGGAACGGCCTTACTCGGGTTCCTACGTGCGGATCATGGACGCGGATGAGATCGAGGATTATTTCAATGCCCGGGCTTATATCGAAGAATACGCCGCAAAACGCGCCGCAAAGTATATTACGGAAGAAGAGCTGAAGAAGATGCGCTTTATTCTGAACGAAATGGATTCCTGCGGGAGCATGGAGCAGTTCGTCGCGCTCGACCACCAGTTTCACGAGGCTGTCATGGAAGCCGCCAAAAACAAGGCGCTGAAACGGGCCTGGGATACGCTGGCAACATATGAGTGGACCTATGAGAGCACGCTGGCAACCAGTATGTCCCTGAAAGAACTGAGCGAGTCCCACAGGCAGCTCTACGACGGCATCGCTTCCGGGAAGGATCACACGGCCGGCGCCTATATGTTTCTGCATATCAGCGGTTTTGGGACGGAGATCATAAGCCGGCTGCATGAACAGCAGGATACCGTGCCGGCTTAAACGCTGCGTGAGAATATACGGATACAGAAAATACCAATGGGATAAAGGAGTATATATGTGCTGATTTATATCAGAGGAGCAGGCGATCTCGCGTCAGGGATTGCTCTCCGGCTCCATCATGCCGGCATGCAGGTCGTCATGTCGGAACTGAAAGAGCCAATGGCTGTCCGCCGGACGGTAAGTTTTTCAGAGGCTATGCGGTGCGGCAGCTGTACGGTTGAGGAGATCAGAGCAAAACGGGCCGGTTCCGCGCAGGAAGCGCGCGCCCTGGCAGCGGAAAACCAGATAGCAGTTGTATGGGATCCCGGAGCGGATATTTTCAGGGAGCTGTCGCCGGATGTACTGGTAGACGCCATTATGGCAAAGAAAAACCTGGGCACATCCATCGGGGAGGCGCCCGTTGTGATCGGCGTCGGGCCCGGCTTTACGGCAGGTGTCGACTGCCATGCCGTCATCGAGACAAAGAGGGGGCACACGCTGGGAAGAGTGATCCGGAACGGAAGCGCGATAGCGGACACCGGTATTCCCGGGGTTGTTGCCGGATTCGGGGCGGAACGCGTTCTCCGCGCGCCGGCCGACGGGATTTTCCGCTCCTGCAGGTGCATCGGCGACCTTGTGCAGGCCGGTGAGACTGTGGGGTATGTCGGAACATGCCCGATGCCTGCGCGTATACCGGGTATGATCCGGGGCCTGCTGCAGGACGGTGTGCGGGTCAGCAAAGGGCTGAAATGCGGGGATGTAGATCCCAGAGGAAAAGACGCGGACTTTAAGACGGTCTCGGATAAGTCACTCGCGATCGGAGGGGGCGTTCTCGAAGCAGTACTGTGGCTGTCCCGCGAAAAAAAGATGTGACAGTGTGACAGAGAATCGTTCTCTGCCGCATTGAAACGCTATGCTGCATGGAAATCCGGCAGCATAGCGTTTTTTAATGATCTTATACTCTATTCTCACTTCTATATAATCGATTATACGGGCTTTGCAGAAGACCTGGCCTGCCGGTTCCCACAATTCCGGAATCATGCAAAAATCACAAATATAAGCTTGAAATATTGGCAAAAAGGACGGCACGGTCCGGATTGACTTTTTCACGGGCGTGGCTATAATAAAGATGATAATAATCGATTATTAAATCTTTAATCGATTATACACATGCTGATCACAAATGTCAGTTTAAGGAAAGGCACAGCGGCAAAAGGAGGATTTCAGAAGATGGAAAAAGAACGGGCACTGTGGATATTGGAGACTATGTGCAAGATCCGCGAGTTTGAAGAGGCGGCCTACCGCCTGTTTGAACAGAATAAGCTGAGAGGATCCGTGCATCTGTACACCGGCGAGGAGGCCTGCGCGGCGACGATCTGCTCGACGCTGACAGATAAGGATTATATCACCAGCACGCACAGGGGTCACGGCCACTGCATCGCCAAGGGAGCCGAACTGGACAAGGCTCTGGCAGAGCTCATGGGCAAGGCCACCGGATACTGCAAGGGACGCAGCGGTTCCATGCACATTGCAGATTTTGAGAAGGGCAATCTGGGCGCGAACGCCATTGTCGGCGGCGGCATCCCGATCGCGACCGGCGCCGGCCTGGCGATCAAGATGCAGAAAAAAGACAATGTGGCCGTCTGCTTCTTCGGAGACGGTGCTTCCAATGAGGGAACCTTCCACGAGTCCATCAACTTTGCCGCTATTCACAACCTGCCTGTTATTTATGTATGTGAGAACAACGGCTTCGGCATCTCTGTTCCGCTGTCCGAATCCACGGCGGACCCGGATATTGTCGACCGCGCCGTCGGATACGGCATCCTCGGCCTGCAGGCAGACGGCTATGATGTGCTTGACCTGGACGAGAAATTCCTGCAGGCGAAGGAACGCGCCCTGAAGGGCGAGGGCCCGACGCTGCTGGAGGTTAAGACCTACCGCTGGAGAGGCCACTGGACCGGTGATCCGGAAGTATACCGCGACAAAGAGGTCACTGAGGAGTGGAAGCGCAGAGACGCGATCGTCACCTTCGGAAAGTGGATTGTAGAGCAGGGCTTTGCCACAGAGGAAGAGGTAGAGAAGATCCACAAGGATGTGCGCGCCGAGATGGACAAGGCCGTTGACTTCGCTCTGTCCAGCCCGGAACCGGATCCGGCACATCTGCTGGATGACGTTTTTTACGAAGGCGAGTGACCGGGAAGCCGGAATGATATTTCCCGTTCATACAGAAACTATACCGTCCGGCGCAGCCGGACAGTTACATGAGATTGACAGTAAGCAGATACGCAGAAGGGGTAGAGTGCGATGAGCAAGAAAACATATGCAATGGCAATTCGCGACACACTGGCATCGGAGATGAGAAGGGATGACCGTGTGTTTGTTATGGGTGAAGATGTAGAGGTTCTCGGCGGTATTTTCGGATGCACCAGAGGCCTGGCGGATGAATTCGGCGTGGAGCGGTGCTTCAATACGCCCATTTCCGAGCAGGCATTCGTGGGAGCCGGCCTCGGCGCGGCCTGCACGGGAATGCGCCCGGTAGTAGAGCTGATGTACATGGACTTCACCTTTGTGTGCATGGACCAGATCCTGAACCAGGTGGCCAAGACCCGCTACGTGTTCGGCGGCAAGGCGAAAATCCCGCTTGTCATCCGCGGTCAGCAGGGAATCGGACGAGGCAATGCGGCCACGCACAGCCAGTCTGTAGAGACCATGTTTATGCACATCCCCGGCATCAAGGTGGCCTGCCCGGCTACCGGCGAAGATGCCGCAGGACTGCTGCGCACGGCCATCCGCGATGACAATCCGGTCATGTTCTTTGAACACAAGGCCCTCTACAGCACGAAATTCGAAGTGCCGGATGACGACAACTTCATGATCCCGTTCGGAAAAGCCAAGGTCGTGAAGCAGGGAACAGATGTGACTATCGTGGCAAACCTGCTCTACGTTTCCCGCGCTCTCGAGGCTGCCGCCGAGCTGGAGAAGCAGGGCATTTCCGCAGAGGTCATCGATCCCCGGACCCTGGTGCCCTTTGATTATGACACGATCACAGAGAGCGTCAAAAAGACCGGCCGCCTGATCACCGTGCATGAGGCGCACCGTACAGCCGGCTGGGGAGCCGAGGTGGCGGCGGAGATCTCCGAGAGAGCATTCCCGTACCTGGATCATGCGCCGATCCGTCTGGGCGCCAAGGCCTGCCCGCTTCCGTTTGCCCTGAATCTGGAGAACGCGACGGTACCGCAGGTATCCGAGATCGTTGAGGCCGCGAAGGCTTCTCTGTACAGACTCTGAGAAAGGGGGTCAAATACTATGGCAGAACGGGTAATCATGCCAAAGCAGGGACTCCAGATGACTGAGGGCACGATCACACAGTGGCTCGTCAAAGAGGGAGAGACCTGTGAAGAGGGAAAGCCCCTTTTCGAGATGGAAACCGATAAACTGACAATAACAATGGATGCCCCGGCCAGCGGCACGCTGCTGAAGATCATCCGCCCGGAAGGGGACGTGGTTCCGATCACCGAGACGATCGCCGTCATCGGCGCGCCGGGGGAGGATATTTCCGCCATCGTAGCTGAGGCACAGTCTGCAGCGGGCGGCGCTGCTCCCGCTGCTCCCGCACAGGAGAAAACGCTGGCTTCTGCCGCCCCGGCACAGACCCCGGCAGCCCCTGCCGCGGCACAGCAGGCCGGCGGACGCAAATTCAGCACGCCGAGGGCCCGTATGCGCGCGGAAGAGAAAAGCATCGACATCGCGGATGTGCCGGCTACCGGCCCCGACAATCTGGTTATTGAGAGAGATGTCCTCGGCTACGTGCCGCAGCCGGCCGTCAAGGCCAGCCCGCTGGCGAAAAAGGTTGCGTCTCTCGAGGGCGTGGAGCTGCAGGAGGTGTCCGGCAGCGGATCTCACGGCAAAATTATGAAAAACGACATTCTGGCAGCCGTTGCTGCCCGTGCGGCCGCACTGGCGGCAAAGGAAGGCGCCGCCGGCAGCACTGGCAGGAAGGCCCGCATCGTGCCGATGAGCCGTTCCAGAAAGATCATCGGCCAGCGCATGCTGGAAAGCCTGCAGACAGAAGCGCAGCTGCAGCACCAGGTATGCGTGGACATGACGCAGGCAGCCGCGCTGCGTGAAGTGTATAAGAAGAAGGGCATCAAGGTTTCCTACAATGACATCGTGCTGAAAGCCACGGCCTGCGCGCTGATGGATTTCCCGATGATGAACGCGGCTATTACAGATGAAGGCATCGAGATGCACGACTACGTGAATCTGGGAATGGCCGTGGCGATCGATAACGGGCTGGTCGTTCCGAATATCAAGGACGCCGACCTGATGCGTCTGGAGGAGATCAGCCAGACCGCAAAGGAGCTGGGCGGCAAGGCAAAGGACAATACGCTGAACCTGGACGAGATGAGCGGCGGCACCTTTACAGTCTCTAATCTGGGCATGTTCGGCCTGGATGCCTTTACCGCTATCATCAACCCGCCGGAGTCCGGCATCCTTGCGCTGGGCGCCATCAAAAAGACGCCGGTGGTCGTTGACGACCAGATCGTGATCCGGCCGATGATGACCATTACCCTCAGCTATGATCACAGGATCGTGGACGGCGCGCCGGCAGCGGAATTCCTGGTGCGGGTACGCGACTATATTGAGCAGCCGGTTCTGATGCTGTGATCCGCGGTCTGTTTTCGCGGGAGACGTAAACGTAACGTAAAAAGAAGGGCTGTCCGGCTGCAGTTTTCCCGTGCCGGACAGCTTCCTTAAAAATGAGGAAAGGATATCGATCACCATGGCTGAAAAAGTAATCATGCCGAAACAGGGACTCCAGATGACAGAAGGCACGATCGTACAGTGGATCGTGAAGGAAGGGGAGACCTGTGAGGAGGGCAAGCCGCTCTTCGAGATGGAGACAGATAAACTGACGATAACAATGGACGCGCCCGCCAGCGGGACGCTTTTGAAGATCGTTCACGGAGAGGGAGATGTCGTGCCGATCACCGAGACGATCGCCGTCATCGGCACCCCGGGAGAAGATATCAGCGCGATTCTCGCGGAAGCCGGCACCCCGGCCGCCGCAGAAACGGCACAGACCGCGCAGGAGACTGCAGCCGCGCCTTCCGCCGCGGCAGCGCCTGCTGCCTCCTCCTATGATTTTGATGTGGCAGTCATCGGCGGCGGCCCCGGCGGCTATGTGGCGGCGATACGCTGCGCCCAATACGGCCTGAAGACGGCTCTCGCAGAATACCGCGAGATGGGCGGAACCTGCCTGAACCGCGGATGCATCCCGACGAAGGCCCTTCTGCACAGCGCCGAGACGTATGAGGAACTGATGCGCTCCGGCAAGGATCTGGGCATCATCGCGGATCATGTGGAAGTGGACTACGCAAAGGCAGCCGCCCGCAAGCAGATGGTCGTGAAGCGCATGAGCGGCGGCGTGGAAAAACTGGTAAAGGCCAGAAAGATTACCCTGCTCAAGGACAAGGCCTGCCTCACAGGCATCCACAGCTTTGAAGCGGGCGGAAAGACGTATACAGCTGACAAACTCATCCTGGCTTCCGGCTCCGAACCGGTGCGCATTCCGATTCCCGGCATAGAGAAAGACGGCGTCATGAATTCCGACGGCGTCCTGGCGATGGAGACCCTTCCGGAATCCGTCGTGATCATCGGCGGCGGTGTCATCGGCATTGAATTTGCCACCCTGTACAGCTCCTTCGGTAAGAAAGTGACGATCATCGAGGCGCTGCCCCGCATCCTGAACACCATAGACAAAGACGCCGCTGACACCATGAGGGCGCTGCTCGAATCCAAAGGCGTCGTTATCCATACAGGAGCCAAGGTTGTAGAGATTCAGGACGGCCTGAAGGTAGTCTACGAAGAAAACGGGACACGGCAGGAGGCAGAGGGCGAAGCCGTTGTGGTGGCGATCGGCCGCCGTCCCGTGACAGCTGATCTCGGCCTGGAGGCTGCCGGCGTGCAGAAGACAGACCGCGGCTTCATCAATGTCAATGACAAAATGCAGACAAACGTGCCGAACATTTATGCCATCGGCGACATCACCGGCAAGATCCAGCTGGCGCACGTGGCCAGCGCGCAGGGCCTGACGGCGGCCGCAAACTGCGCGGGCAGAGAAAAGAAGATGGCTTATGACATCGTTCCCTCCTGCATCTACTCGAATCCTGAGATTGCGGCAGTCGGACTGACAGAAGAAGAGGCAAAGGCGAAAGGACTGCAGGTGCAGACCGGTATGTTCTCCACAGCCGGCAACGGCAGAAGCGTCATCCTGGGCTGCCAGGAGGGCTTTGCGAAGGTCGTGACGGAAGCCCGGACTGGGGAGATCCTCGGCGGCGTGATCGTAGCGCCGCACGCCACGGATATGATTGCCGAAATCGCCGTGGCCATGAAGGCAGAAGCAACCGCCGAAGAAGTGTCAGATACCATCCATCCGCATCCGACGGTCAGCGAGATCATCATGGAAGCCTTCCACGATCTGGAGCATCTCAGCGTCCACAAGCTGTAATGCAGAACAGAAACTGTAAGATGTTTTTTCACAAGTGAACTATAAAACATTAAAAAAGGAGAAAAATCATGAAAAAAGCGATCGCAGTATTATTGTCCGGCGCACTGTTATTCTCTATGACGGCATGCGGAGGCTCCTCCTCTGCAAAGAGCTCTTCCGCGAAGTCGGAAACAGCCGTCTCCGCTTCCTCTGCGGAAGCCGCATCCTCCGCAGAGACAGCAGAATCTGCGGCATCCGCCTCTACAGAGGAAGAGACCGAAGAAACCGCCGCCTCTGCAGAAAAGGCAGAATCCACAGAAGCAGCAGATTCCGGGACGGAGGAAGCAGCTTCCTCCGCATCCGCCGCGTCTGAAGCGGCTGAAGAGACCGCATCCTCTGCGGCATCCGCCGCATCCGGCGAAGAGACCGCGGCTGAGATTGACGGAGATCCCCATGAATTTAAGCTGAGCACGCACCTGAGCGCTGAGCACGGCTGCGTGAAATACGCCCAGAAGTTCGCGGAGCTGCTTGAAGAAAAGAGCGGCGGCAACATGAAGATCGATATCTACACCGACGGCCAGCTCGGCGGACAGACCGAAAACTGCGAAGCCCTGGTAGCGGGCTCTGTCGACATGACGATCATTGACACCGGAACGCTCGGCAGCTATGACCCGAGATACGGCATCTTCGACATGCCTTACGTTTTCTCCAGCAAAGAGCATGCGCAGAAGGTCGTAAGCGGTGAGATCGGCGCGAAGCTCAACGAGATGGCATCAGAGACGACAGGCATCCATCCGCTCACCATCCAGCCGATCCTGTTCAGAAATGTCCTGCTCAAGGGCAAGGAAGTCCGTACACCGGAAGACCTGAAGGGCGTAAAAGTCCGCGTGCCGGACAACCCGTCCATCGAGGCCTGCTTCTCAGCGCTCGGCGCGACACCCGTTGCCATGCCGTCCGGCGAAGTGTATACGGCAGTCCAGACCGGCGTCACCGACGGCCTTGAGGGCAACTCCGAATTTATCGTCCAGTCCAAATACTATGAAGTGGCAGATACCTTCTCCAAGACAGAGCATATCTTTACCTGCACCTGCACCTGCATCAGCGAGAACGTCTACCAGTCCCTGACAGACAGCCAGAAGGCCCTGCTCAATGAGTGTGCCGTAGAGGCGATGGACTACTTCTACGAGGTCTATGAGACCATCGAGGAGGAGAGCGACCAGGCTATGAAGGACGCCGGCGTTACCTTTATCGAGGACGTGGACAAGGAAGCCCTGATGGCAGCCTGCAAACCCGCCCTTGACGAATTCGTTGAGAAGAATAACCTGCAGGATGTGATGGCAGAGATCGACGCGCTCCGCTGACATTTGGCGGCAAAACTGCACAGCCTTCGATTGTCTTATGGGAGATTCTATGAAAGCATATGATGTAATTCAAAAAATAATCCATACGATTGTATTCATACTGTTCGCGTTCCTGACAACGATCGTCCTGATCCAGATCATCTGCAGACTGTTTCATATTTCACAGACCTGGATCGACGAAATCTCGAAGTTTACCTTTGTCTGGCTCACGTACATCGGCGGCTGCATTACGGTCAGCCGCGGCATGAATATAACATTTGACCTGATTCTGGAAGGCGCAAAGGGCAAAAAGTTTACAGTCCTGTTTACGGCAGTCAATATCATCTGTCTCATCTTCAGCGTCACAGTCGTGGTGCTCACAACACAGAGCGCCTGGCTGAACCGCATTCAGAAATCGCCCATGACAGGCCTCAATATGGGGCTTGTCAACGCGGCGATTCCCATCGGTTTCTTCCTGATGATCTTCGGACAGGTCGGGTACTGGCGCCGCCGTCTGAAAGAGCGTCCGGAAGAGGAGGCAAGGGAACTGGCAGAAAAGGAGGGTAACCGGTCATGACAATGTTCGTCATAGCATTTGTAATCTTTATTATCCTCCTGTTTCTCGGCGTGCCTATCGCGTTCTCCATGGGGCTGGCATCTATCATAGGCATCGCCGCGACAGGAAATTCCCTGGCGGTTGTCGGGCAGAGACTGTTTTCCGGAATCAATTCCTTTTCCCTGATGGCCATTCCGTTCTTTATGCTCTCCGGTGAGCTGATGACTGCCGGAGGCATCTCGAAGAGGCTCGTCAACTTTGCTTCCGCGCTGGTCGGACGATTTACGGGCGGACTGGGAATGGTAGACATCCTGACAAGCGTTATCTTTGCCGGCGTCTCCGGCTCCGCTGCGGCGGATACGGCAGCCATCGGTTCCATCATGATCGAGCCCATGAAGAAAAAGGGTTATCCAAAGGGACTGGCCTGTGTGATACAGGCGACAGCCGGCTCCCTGGGGCCGATCATTCCGCCGAGCATGACGATGATCATCTACTGCTCCATCACCAACCAGTCCATCGGAGAGCTCTTTATGGCGGGCATCATTCCCGGAATCATCATCGCTGCTGCAACCGCTCTGGTCACCTTCCTCTACGCTAAGAAGCTCGGGATCAAGGGTGAAAAGGGAGCGACGGGCGCTGAGATCTGGAAGGCGACAAAAGACGCGGTTCTCGCGCTGATCATGCCGATCATCATCATCGGCGGCATCGTCAGCGGCCTCTTTACGGCCACGGAAGCAGGCGCGATCGCCGTATTTTATGCCCTGTTCATCAGTATTTTCGTGTACCATGAGCTGAGCATCAAGGATCTGCCGAGAGTTTTTGTCGGCGCTGCCGCCAGCTCTACCATGGCCCTTCTGATCGTGGCCTCTGCCAATGTATTCAGCTGGATCGTGGCGTACGCAAAAGTGCCGACCATCATCGTCAACGCACTGGTGTCGTTCACGGACAGCAAGTATGTCATCATGATCCTGCTTGTGATCTTCCTGCTGATCGTCGGAATGTTCATTGAGACACTGTCCGCTACGATCATCTGCGCGCCGATCCTGATGCCGGTCGCAATGCAGTTCGGGATCAATCCTATTCAGTTCGCGCTGATCATGGTCATCACACTGGTTTATGCCGGCGTGACGCCTCCGGTAGGCGGCGTCCTGTTCATCACAATGGGTATCGGCAAGGCCAAGATGAAGGAAGTCCTGCCATACCTGCCGGCTTATCTGGCTGCGGTCGTGGTGTGCATCCTGCTGCTGATCTTCATACCGCAGACTGCCACATTCCTGCCGGGACTGCTGTTCTGACCGGCCGCACGGCGCAAGTCCGGCAGAGCCGGACCTGAAAGCAAAGGGATACGCGGCGCAGTGAGAAATACGCAATAAAAAAACGCAATAAATAAAAGAAATAAGAGGTTGCCATGGCAGTAAAGCTATCGGAACTGCAGCCGGCAGTAGATACACATACGCATACTGTGCTGTCCGGCCATGCATGGAGCACACTGACTGAAAATGCCGCAGCCGCAAGAGGGCGGGGGATGAAAGGCCTCTGCCTGACAGAGCATGGCCCCGCCCTTATAGGCGGGGCTCCTGATTATACCCCGCACAGCCAGCGGATGGTGCCGGAAACGGTAGACGGCATCCGCGTCTGGAAGGGCATGGAGATCAATATTCTCGATCAGGAAGGAAATCTGGACGTCCCTGACAGATATGTAAGACTGCTTGAATTCGGGATCGCCAGTTTTCACCACATCGGCGGCATCGGCATCACGATCGGGAATGAACAGGAGAATACAGAAGCCTATCTGAAGATTCTCCGGAACCCCTGCATAGACACCATCGGCCACGCTGACGAGCCAAACGTGCCCTGTGATCTCGAGGCCGTCGTGCTGGAAGCCAGAAGGCTCGGCAAGGTGAACGAGCTGAATAACAACCGTCTGGCTTCCGGCATCTACGACAGTTCCCGGATCAGAACCTATGCGCTCCTCTGCAAAGAATACCGGCAGAGAGTCTGCATAGGCTCAGACGCGCACTTCCACACCATGGTCGGGAACGTAAAGCCCATGCTGGAGCTGCTTGAATCCATAGATTTCCCGCCCGAGCTGATCATAAACCTGACGGAAGAAAGCTTTCTTTCCTATATGAACGAGCGGGCGGGGCGGATGTGACACCCTGCCCCGTCCCCTGTCACGCCGTCACCGCAAGGTATTTGTCCTGGAACAGGCTGTACACCTGATTGAGGTATGCCGGGTTTTCAGGCGGTGTGCCGTTTCCGGCGTACATCAGGAGGTGTCCGGCGATGTTGTCGCAGTCGTCGACGATCTGCTCGTAGGCGAAGCAGCTGTCCGCAAAGGACTTGCTCAGATCAGGCCGGCAGATGCCGCGGTGCAGCCGCCGGAAGTGGCGGGAGGTGACGGCGGCCTGGAGCCGGGAGATTGCCTCCTGGTATGCGAATACGGTGTCGGCCAGCCGTGTGTTTCTCCGGGAAAGACTGGTGACCGCGATTGACAGAATTTCCCCGGCTGCCTCGCCCATGAGGCGCAGGTCCCGGCAGGCTTCTTCAGAGTAGCTGCCATCGATGTTTTTCATTTCTTCCTGGATCTGCAGGAGCTTTTCTATCCGGCCGCCGATCCGGCTGAGATCCGAGCTGACAGACTGCAGGCATGCAATCTCTCTGGAGGTTTCGGCCGAGATCGTCTGGTGAGAGATTTTTATCAGGTATTCCTGAATCTGCTTTTCAAATTTCGCAATCCTGCCGCACTCGGAGCGGATGGATGCCAGCACTTCGGCTTCTTCCTCTGCGCCGGACATCATGCCGGACACAAGACGGCTGTAAGACGTGTAGGCGTCTTCCGCCGCCTGTGCCTCCCTGTCTACTGCCGCGGCTGCCTGCCTGACCGCATACGCGGGATCCGCGAGAAGGAGCGGGTCCAGAATCGGAAGGGCATCCTCCTGCTCCTGCAGTTCTTCTTCGCTGTAGGGGATGGTCTTCACGACTCAATTTCTCAAAGGACAAAGGAGCAGGGTTTTGTTTTCAATAACAGTATACATAATATTACTCACAGAACTGTCACACAGCCGGAGAACGTGACAGCGGCGCGGATTGCTGACTTTTGTGTGACAATTCTGTGACAGTTCTTCTGTTATATTGAACTTACAAAAACAAACAACCAATTCATCCACCGCAGCGGCGGGAGCGTCCCACGCAATTCGGGAGCAGAAAGGAAATATCATGAACGAGAACATCGATCTGAAGAAAATCACAGAGGAAGAGCTGCAGGAGATTACCGGCGGACAGGACGGCAAGGTCGGACTGTATGAAGGACCCTGGAAAACCGTATGCAACCTGAAGACCGGCTGGCTGGCGATCAGGACTGCACCGGTTTACGACTACAGCAATGAGATCGGCCAGCTGTACAACGGCGACAGCGTGCAGATCATCGGAAACGGCAGCGGCCCCAGCAGTGACGGTCAGTCCTACATCTGGGTATGGGCGCCGAGGATCAACAAGAGCGGCTGGGTGAACGACAGATTCATCGGCTGACAGACAGAAGCTCCGACAGGGGGCGGCAGAGATGCCGCCCCTTTCTTTATTTATGCGTTTCTGATAGCAGAGAGCTACTGTCATCTGCGGGAGAAGCCCGAAAGGCTGCGAAGCCACGTGGTCAAGCTGTTGATCCTTGGCGCGGCTTCGGAGTTTCTGTATGATATGTTTGATCACAGGCGGTGGATTTCCTTTGAAACACAGAATGTGATCTGGACGCTGCTGTCCGGCTTTGCCGCGCTGATCGCCATGGGGTACATCGGGAAAAAGGTGCAGAACAAAG
>CAMODP010000006.1 GCA_946611445.1 uncultured Eubacterium sp. | reverse complement strand
GTATCCGCTCTTTCAGAGAAACACCAGGATAAAAACCGTGCCGGAAACGGCGCCGGTAGAGATCCTGGACCCGCCGGAGCTGCCGGAAAAACCGAAAAACCAGGTCCTTCTGCCGGTGCTGCCGTCGCTGCTGATGCTGACCATGATGCTTGCCGTCCGGCGTTTTTCCGGAAGCGCGGGCACAGGATTTCTCCTGTTTGGCGCATGTTCCGCGGCGGCCGGCATGCTGACTGCCGCCGTCACCTTCTTCCGGGGCAGGAAGGAATACCGGACTGCCCTGCAGAGCCGTGACCGCCTGTACCGGCGGTACATAGAAGAGAAGAGGAAATACCTGGAAACAGAGAGAGAGAAAGAAAAGGCTGCCCTTGAATATAAATACGGCAATATCCGGGCTTTGCTGAACAAGACGAAAGTTTTTTCCGGGGACCTGTTTGACCGCCTTCCGGGCGACGACGATTTCCTGTCCGTGCGCCTGGGTTCCGGAACAGTCCTCTCGGCAAGACCGGTGCGGATCAGGGAGCAGGAACGGCTGGTCATTGATGACGAGCTGCTCTCCCTGCCCCGGAGGACGCGGCGGGATTTCCGCTTTCTGGAAGACGCGCCTGTGGTGCTGGACCTGAAGAGCGCCGGTTCCGTCGGCCTCGTCGGGCAGGCAGATGCTGTAAACGGCATGCTCCGCAACATAGTCCTGGATCTGGCGATCCGTCAGCATTTTGAAGACCTGAAGCTGTACTTTGTTCTTGGCGCGGACCAGATGGATGCCTGCCGGTGGCTGCGCTTCCTGCCGCATCTGCGGTCGGAGGGTCCGATGGCCAGGAACATTGCGTGCAGTCCCCGCCGCACGGCGTCTCTGTTTGAAGAACTCTACAGAGAGCTTTCGCGCAGAAAAAACGGGAAAAAGGGAGAGTCGCTCCCGCACATGATCGTCTTTGTGCTGGACAGGAGCGAATTTCTCAGACATCCGGTCTCCCGCTTCGTGTCCGGGGCTGCGGGTCTGCAGGCAGTGTTCATTTTCAGCGCGCCCGAAGAGGACCTTCTGCCCCCTGGATGCACCCGGATCCTTCGCGCCGGACAGGACAGCGGCTCGCTTGTGAACACGGCGGACGGCCGGGACATCCTGACATATGCGTATACGCCGGTTTCTGAGGCGGAGGCGGAGGAAGCCGTGCTTCGGCTGTCTCCTGTCTATTCAGAAGAAATCCGCCTGGAAGAGGGACTGGCAGAAAGCGTCAGCTTCTTTTCAGTCCTCGGGATCCGGAAGACGGGCGATCTTGATCTGGAGAACCTGTGGGCCTGTTCGGATGTATGCCGTTCCATGGAGGCGCCGCTGGGCATGAAAGGGAAGAAAACCGTCAGCCTGGACATACATGAAAAAGCACACGGACCGCACGGACTCGTGGCCGGGACTACCGGCTCCGGAAAATCCGAACTCCTGCAGACGTACGTTTTGTCAATGGCTGTGCGCTACCACCCGTATGAAGTCGGATTTCTGATCATCGATTTCAAGGGCGGCGGCATGGCCCGTCAGCTGGAGGACCTGCCCCACCTGATGGGTACCATAACCAATATCGACGGCCGGCAGATCAGCAGGTCTCTGCAGTCCATCCGCGCGGAGCTCCTGAAAAGGCAGTCTCTGTTTGCCGTGGCCGGCGTGAACCACATAGATGAATATATCCGGAAATATAAGGCAGAACAGGCGGAGGTGCCGCTGCCGCATCTGGTCATCATAGTTGACGAGTTTGCCGAGCTGAAGGCAGGATACCCGGAATTCATGAAGGAACTGATCAGCGCCGCCCGCATAGGCAGAAGTCTGGGAGTGCATCTGATTCTGGCCACCCAGAAGCCCTCCGGTCAGGTCAATGAGCAGATCTGGTCCAATTCCAGGTTCAGGATCTGTCTCAAGGTCCAGAGCGCGGAGGACTCCCGGGAAATGCTGCGTTCGCCGCTCGCGGCGGAAATCAGGGAGCCGGGCAGGGCGTATCTGCAGGTCGGGAGCAATGAGGTCTTTGAACTGTTCCAGTCTGCCTACTGCGGCGAAAAGGAAAATGAACCCGGCGGTCTCCGCGGGAAGGGCTATGTCCTGCAGAGCGTATCGCTGGAGGGACAGAGAGAAGTGGTCTATGAGAGAAAACCGGAGAGGACAGACGTCTCGTCCCGCACGCAGCTGGAGGCTGTCACCGCGCATATTTCCGGGTACTGCAGGGAGCGGCAGATCAGGAAGCTGCTTCCGGTGGTTGCGCCGCCTCTGGAAGAAGTGGTGCCGTTCCCGGAAGAGACGGAGAGACGGCCGGGCAGCGGCACGGCGGCGGAGATCGCCCTGGCGGATGACCCGGACCATCAGCGGATGTTCAGGGCCGTCATTGATTTTGCGAGGGAGAATCTCATTGTCATCGGCGCCTCCCGGAGCGGAAAAACGAATCTTCTGCAGACGGTTATACGGGGACTCTGCATGACATATTCTCCTGCGGAAGTATGCATATACATACTGGACTTCGGTTCCATGGCCCTGACACGCTTTGCGGAGCTTCCCCATGTAGGCGGCGTGGCAACGGGTCTGGAGGAAGAAAAGTTCCGGAATCTGTTCCGCATGCTTCACGAGGAAATCCGCGGCAGGAAACAGAAGCTGTCCGCGGCCGGAGTGACATCTCTCGGCGCGTACCGGGAGGCCGGGAACACAGATCTGCCGCAGATTGTGCTGATGGTTGACAACTACACCGCCGTCAGGGAACTGTATCTGACCGAGGAGGATGTCCTGCTTCCGGTCTGCCGCGACGGACTTCCGCTGGGGATCAGCGTAATCCTGTGCAGTCAGCAGACTTCCGGGCTGAGCTACCGGTACCTGGCCTGTTTTGCGGGGAGAATAGCCCTGCACTGCAATGAAGCCGCCGAATACACAGCCCTGCTCAGCCGGTGCCGCTCATATCCTGACAATATACCCGGACGCGGCATGATGGAATCAGACAGGGAAGTATATGAAATCCAGACATTCCTGAGCTTTTCTGAAGAAAAGGAGGAGCGGGAGGCCGGCAGCATCCGGGCATTTACCGCTGCTCTCCGTGAGAAATATGCGGGCATTTCCGCGCCGGAGATCCCCCTGATTCCGGACGTTGTGACAGAAGCATATCTGCGGGAAAAATACGGGACGGGACAGCCGGGCGCCGGACTGCTGCCGCTGGGGCTCTCACATGGGGATGTCAGCCTGAAGACGCTGGATCTGACGGACATGGGCGTGATCGGCATGGCCGGCAGCGCGGAAGACGGGAAAAAGGCGGTTCTCGGATACATCCTGCGCTGGCTCGGCAATCACAGGGAAGAGTTCCGGGCGGAGGTGTTTCTTGCGGATGACGCCGGAGGAGAACTTGCCGCCTTCCGGGAGATGGAGATTGTGCGCGCGTATACGACAGAAGCGGCGGAAGCGGCCGGTTTCGTCGAGACCGCATGGAATGCCGCGTCCGCGCGCCGGATACGGGCCGCAGAGGGAAGGCCGGCGCTTCCGGAGGAAGAGCCCCTGATTCTGACGGTTATCAGGAATCCGGAAGCGGCGGAAAGGATATCCCGGGACAGGGAGCTCCTGAAGAAATGCAGAGAACTGGCGGGCCGGTACAGAAAAACGAGGACAGGACTCCTGTTCTGCAGCCTGGAAAATTCCGCTTTTCTGTTTCAGGCATCTGAGATACTGAAGATGATCAGAGAATCCGGACAGTTCTGGTTTTTTGATGACCTGAAGAATCTGAGGCTGTTTGAAGTGCCGGTCAGGCTGCAGCGCAGGTACGGCGGGGCGATGTTGCCGGGTGACTGCTTTCATTTTCAGGGGCAGGATGTCGGGAAGGTGAGGATGGTTTACAGAGTGCGGTAATGCTGCGGCAGAAGGACAGGCAATGGAAATACGGGAAGTGCGCGGAGGAAGAAATCTCAGCTTTGTGCTGGAAGAAACCAGCATTCTGCAGACAGAATACAAGATCATGCTGCATCAGGAGACGGCGGCGCTTCTCCCGTGCATGCAGTACAGGAGAAACGGCAGGGAAGCCCTGTGTTATATCACCCGCGGACAGAGACCGTTCAGCGAAGTCATACGGAACGCGTCAGAGGAAGTGTTTTTCGCAGCTGCGGCTGACCTGTTTCTGAATATCGCCAGGCTGCAGGAGAATGGATTTCTCTCCTGCAGAAGACTGGATATTGACCTGCGCAGAATATATGCAGACAGAAAAACATGCAGGACAAGCCTTCTGTATTATCCCGTCGATACGGAACTGTATCAGAGTGACCTCGCGTTTGACAGGACGCTGCGGAATACATTCATAGGCGTTCTGCGCGAAGACGGCACGGGGCTGTCCGCTGCGGGCGAGGCGTTTCTGCGGGATCTTCAGGACCCCTCACTGTCTGTCATGGAGATAGGCGGACGGCTTCTGCGCCTGACAGAAGCAGAGCGGGCCGTCAGAGACGGCGCACACGGCCGGTCCGGTCCGGAGGCAATCCTGACGGCGGCGGGCACGCCCCGTCCGCTGGTTTTCCGTGTGCGCAGGGATGTCTATACCATCGGTCGCAGAGGCCAGAGCGCTGACGGCGTGATTCCGGATGACAGGAGGGTAGGCAGGGTGCACTGCCGCATATACCGATCGGACGGCAGATTCTACCTCCGTGACCTGGGCAGCGTAAACGGCACGTTTATCAACGGGGAACGTCTGATCCCTGACAGACGGTATGCGCTGACGGATGGCTGCAGCGTCTGTATTGCCGGAACCGCTTTCACGGTTACGCTCAAAGAAGCAGGACAGGACACATGAGAAAGGACAGGATCATTATTGCAGTGGAAGACCCGGCATATCTGGCTTCCCTGACTGACAAGTTTTCGGAGGAGCTGTTTAACCGCGCTGATCTTGAAGTGATTTCAGAGCGTTCCTTTTTTTCGTCGTTTTTTTCAGGGCGGCAGGAGGCTGATATCCTCATCGTATCTGAAGAATTATACGATCCCGCGGTCTGCGGACAGGGATTCCGCAGGGTTTTTATCCTGACAGAGGAGGCGGCGGAAGATACGCAGCCGGAAGAAGGCCCGGTCCGTATCTGCAGATATACCGGCATCAGGGAACTGTATGGAGAGATTATCGGCCGAAGCGCGGGGATCCTCCATCCGGAAAGCGCGGGAGAGGCGGCTTCGCAGATTCTGGCGGTCACATCCGCGTCCGGCGGGACGGGGAAAACGACCATAGCCATGGCCCTGTGTACATCTTTTGTAAAGACGGGGAGAAGCGTTCTCTATCTGAACTGCGAAAATCTGCAGACGTTTCAGTATTATCTGGACAGCAGGGCCCCTGTCGGCGCCGGTGAAGTTTACGACTGTCTGACGCATCCGGGACAGGACCTGTATCCGACGGTTTCCCGCTGCTTCCGCACGGAAGGGTTCACGTACATGCCGCCGCTGCGGGCGCCGATGATGACGCTGGGGATCAGGCGGGACATTTACCGGAGACTGGCCAGAGAGGCCAGGGCGTCCCGGGACTATGACTATGTCATTGTGGATACGGACAGCGTATTTGACGAAGAAAAGGTGCGGCTCCTGGATCTGGCGGACAAGGTTGTCGTCGTAACAGAACAGACTGCTTATCATGCCGGCGCCTGCAGCGACTTCTTCAGAAATATCGCGGATAACAACCCGGATAAATATTATGTCCTGTGCAATAAATATGATGAAAATGCGGAAAATGCCCTGGCCGGCCCGCAGTTTTCCGCGAATTTCACTGTGGCTGAATACATCCGGAAAGAGGCGGCTGATGAGATGCGCGGCCAGGCAGGACCTGCGGGTGACGGAGCGCTCGGCCGTGTCGTCTGGCTGGTCGGGTGAGGTCAGGAAAGGAGAGAGCAATGGAAAACAGAAGAATCCGATTTCTTTTTGCCGTGACGGCAGCCGTTCTGACGCTTGCGGTCCCTTCCGCGGCTGTGTGGGGACAGGACATTCACAACCTGCCCAATTATGCGGAGGGGAACAGACTGGTTGTGTACATGCCGCAGGAGGCCTATACGGATACTGCTGTCCGCATGCAGGTGGGCAGCAGCGCCGTGCTGGAAGGGGAGCTGCAGGAGATCAGTGAGGCCGGCGGCATAGAGACGCTGATCCTCTTTGACAATTCCCTGTCCATATCGGCCGGGAACCGCGGCAAAATGAAGGAAGTGGTTCGAAACGTCCTGGAAAATCCGTCTCCGGGAGAGCGTTTCGCCTTCGCGACCTTTGATACAGAGGTTCATCTGCTGGCCGGCATGACCGCGGATGCGGCAGAACTCCTGCGGACGCTTGATGAAGTAGAATTCCGGAACCAGTATACCTGGCTGAACGACTGTATTTACAGCTGCGCGGGCAGCCCGGAACTCTTTTCGCCCGGGAGCTGCGCCCGGATCGTTGTCTGTTCGGACGGCTCGAATGACAATCCGGCAGGATATACGGCTGATGACGTCATCCGGAAGCTGAAGCAGTGTTCCTGCGGGCTGCTGGCGGTGGGATCCCTGTATGAAGAAGACCCCGGCGCGGTCAGCCGGATGTTTTCCATGGCGCGTGCCGTGCAGGGACCGGTGTGGCTTCTGGATACTTATACAGAAGATCTGTCAGAGGTGACAGAGGGAATACGCCGGGAGAAACCCGGAAAGGCAGCGGTGTTTTTCCTGGAGGACCGCATGATGGACGGGTCTGAAAAACGGGTGCAGATACAGGCCTCCATTCCCGGCGGCACATTTCTGGGAGAATCAGCCGTCACCATGCCTTTTACCGGGAACGTGCAGCCGGAGACAGAGGAGGAAAAAGAAGAGACAGAGGCGGCAGAGGAGGAAAAGGAAGACGCAGAGGCGGCAGAGGCGGACCGGGAAGCTGCAGGGGTGACAGAGGCAGGGAACGGAGCTGCTTCTGCGGAGATTCCGGCGGAGGAGCCCGGGGAGGAAGCAGCTGCGGATGCCGGCGGAGCGGCGGAAAGCCGGGAGCCTGCTGTCGCTGCCGAATCCGCAGAAGAGACACCTGCGGCTGGCGTATACGGGCTGCCGCTGCGCCTGATTCTTCCGGCGGTGTCCGGCGTGCTGCTTCTGCTGTCGGCTGCCGCTGCCCTTGTTTTCTTTTTCCGCAGAAGGAAACTGCAGGATCCGTCCGAATCCGTGCAGTCCGGGCTGCCGGAAGACAGTCATCCGCCGTTCGCGTATGAGGCTGATGAAGAACCGACGGTTCTGCAGAGCAGCGATGAAGAGGAGGCGACTGTCCTGATGATGGACGGAGACGCGGAGCTGCGCGGACCGGAGCGGACGGTCTGCATGCTGACTCTGGAGGATGAGGAAACCCGGCAGAAGCAGTTTACGGTGCCCGTTATGCAGGATATTGTCATCGGACGGAAGGCGGAATGTGCGATTCCGCTGACCGGAGACCGCTCCGTATCAGGACATCACTGTGTGATTTACCGGGTTGGTGATGACCTGATGATCCGGGATAATGACTCCGCGAACGGTACCTGGCTGAACCGGCAGAGAATTACAGTCCCCGAAAAACTTGAAGACGGTGATGTGATCGGGATCGGACGGAGCCGCTGGATTGCGGCAGTCAGCTTCCGGTGAGCAGGAAAAGGATAATCATGGAGCCGAAGCATATATGTGTTAACTGTATGAGGGAAATTTCCGGAGGAACGGGTCCGTGCCCGCACTGCGGGTTTCACAGCGCGGCGTATCGCCCGGAGGAGACGCAGCTGCCGCCGATGACAACCCTGAACGGAAAATATCTGCTGGGCAGGGCGCTCGGATCGGGCGGATTCGGCATAACGTATATTGCGTTTGACACGCATCTGCAGGTAACCGTAGCCGTCAAGGAGCTTTTCCTGAAGCAGGTCTGCCGCAGAGACCATATGAAGGCTGTCTCCGTGCCGGAGAGCGGCAGAAGCTGCTTTGAGGTGAATAAGAAGCGTTTTCTCCAGGAGGCCAGGATCCTTGCCATGTTCAGCAGGACGGAAAATGAAGGCGTCGTGATGGTCAGGGATCATTTCGAAGAGAACGGGACGGCCTATATTGTGATGGAGTTCCTGGACGGACAGACCCTGAAGCAGAGAACCGGGGGAAAGCGGCAGCCATTTGAGCAGGTTAAGACCCTGATGGATCCGATTTTCCGCTCTCTTATGAGAATTCATTCTTTTGGTGTTGTCCATATGGACGTGAGTCCCGACAATATCATGATTCTCCGGGGCGGCCATGCCAAACTGCTGGATTTCGGAGGCGCCAGATTCGCTGATGAACAGGAGAACGCCTCCGTCACTGCTTTTAAGAGGGGATTTGCGCCTCCGGAGCAGTATACTGCCGGCGGCAGGATCGGTCCGTGGACCGATGTCTACGCGGCGGCAGCGACGATGTACAGCTGTCTGACGGCCGTCAGGCCCGCGGATGCCATGGAACGCCTGGCCGGCACCGTACTCCCCCGTCCTTCAGAACTGGGGATCCGGATGCCCGGGAAGGCCGAGGATGCCCTGATGAAGGCACTGGAGCTGCAGGAAGAGAAGCGGTTCCAGAGCATTGAGGCCTTCCGGAATGCCGTCTGTGTCCCGGCAGACAGGAGAAGAGGCCCGCTCATTGCCGCAGGCGGTCTGGCGCTGGCTGCAGCCGCCGTCTGCCTGGGAGCGGTGCTTCTGGCGGGAAGGTCTCATCCTGCCGCCGCGTCAGACGCCGCACCGGAAGGTCTTTCCGGGGAGAAACTGCGGTGGTATGTCGCATTCGGCAGCTATGAACAGGACGGTGTGGAAGAGAACGGACCGGAGGCGCTGGAATGGGTGGTGCTGGACAGGCAGGAGGACCGGCTGCTTCTCCTGAGCAGGTACTGCATAGATGCCCTTCCGTATGCACTGGAAGAGGGAAATACATCCTGGGAAGCGGGCTATGCCCGCTCCTGGCTCAATGCAGACTGGTACAGGGCTGTTTTCTCTGAGGAAGAGAGGACCTGTATAGAGGAGGTGACGGTTCCTGAAACGGTCAATTCCGGAAACGGTATGGCCTGCGGCATTACCTCGGACCGGCTGTTTCTGCTGAGTGAAGAGGAACTGACGGCATACCTTCCCGCGGCGGAGGACCGGGCGGCGGCGCCGACCGCATATGCTGCCGCAAAGGGCTGTGTTACAGCGGAAAACGGACGTGCATTCTGGTATCTGCGCACGCCGGGCGCCGATGCCGCATATCTGGAAGAGATCGGTCCTGACGGCGGGCTGAACCTGCAGGGAAACCTGGCTGTGAACGGTCAGCATGGAATCCGGCCCGCCATGTGGATCCGTATTTCTGACTGAAGAGCGGGGAGACGGGAACCATGTCAAAGTACACAGCCAGGATCAGCCTGGATGAAAATTCCGTTTCCGGCCTGATCCTGCGGCGCATTCACAGAGAAAGCACTGTTCTGGAACTGGGATGCGCCGCAGGCCGCATGACCAGGTACCTGAGCCGTGAACTGGGCTGCAGGGTGTGCGTCATAGAGAAGAACCGAGAGGATTTTGACGAGGCAATGCGGTATGCAGAAGAGGGCATCTGTGCCGATCTGCAGGAGTACAGCTGGTGTGAATACCTCGTCGGGCGGGAATTTGATTACATTCTGCTGACAGATGTTCTGGAACATCTGGAGGATCCCGGAGGCGTGCTGAAGGCTGCCTGCCGGTACCTGAAGGAGGCAGGCTCCCTGCTGGTCTCCGTCCCGAACGCCGCGCACAACGACATCCTGATCAAGCTTTTTCATGACCGGGTGGACTACACGCCGACCGGCCTGCTGGATGATACGCACGTCCATTTCTGGGGACAGGCAAACCTGGAACCTTTTTTCGGCGGCCTGGGACTGGCGATCAGCGAGGTCATGACGACATCTGTCCCGACCGGGCAGACCGAGCAGTTCGGGGGAGAGGGCCTGATACTGACCCGGTATGAGCAGAATCTGCTGCACGAGAGACGGTTCGGGACAGTGTATCAGTTTGTACTCCTGCTCAGGAAAGAGAGGGAAGGGGGAACAGTGCCTTCTGTCTTTACAGACACAGCCGCGCGCCTTCCGTCCCTGCCTGCCCGTATTTATCTGGCCAGAAAAGGGCGGGGCTTCGCGCCGGAAGACTATCTGGAGGAGCGGGCGTTTCTGGCGGGGCGGGGGGCTTACAGGCTGCACGCCGCGCTGTCCGTGCCTGCGGACGCGGAGGCGGTCAGCATCGATCCGCTGGACGGACAGGAGACGATCTGGAGGGACATCCGTCTCTCCCAGGGAGGAACCGATATTGCGGCGATGCACGGGGGAAGATACATCTGCAGCGGGAAACCGGTGTACGCTTCTTCAGGTGTTCCGCAGATTTTTGTCCCGCTGGCAGACAGGCTGCATCCGCTGATGATCGATATGGTCGGCATAGTCAGCAGTGAGCCGTTTTACCGGTACCTGCGGGACATGCTCGAAGAGAAGGACAGGAGAATCAGAGAACTGGAAAATGGAAAAGACGATAACACTGCGCCATGTCAGCAAAATATACCGGCTGTATGACAGACCTGCCGACCGGCTGAAAGAAATCCTGGGCCGGAAGCGGCAGGGCGGATACCGTGAATTCTGCGCCCTGCGCGACCTCACCCTGTCTGTTGAAAAGGGTACGACACTGGGCATCATCGGACGAAACGGGGCCGGAAAGTCTACCCTGCTGAAGCTGCTGATGGGAATCACAGATCCCACGGAAGGGGAAATCCGGCTGGCGGGCAGGGTGTCCGCCCTCCTGGAGCTGGGGGCGGGATTCAACCCTGATTTTACCGGCCGGCAGAATATCTTCCTGAGCGGGGCGGTCATGCGGATCCCGCGGGAGGAAATGGCGGCGCGGGCGGAAACCATCATGGCATTTGCGGAAATCGGAGAGTTTATCGATCAGCCTGTAAAGACCTTTTCGAGCGGCATGTTTGTCCGCCTGGCCTTCGCCGTGGCTGTCCATACGGATCCCGACATCCTGATCGTGGATGAAGCCCTGGCAGTCGGGGATCTCCGGTTTCAGCTGAAATGCATGGAGAAATTCCGCGAGTTCCAGAAAAAGGGCAAGACCATTCTCTTCGTCAGTCATGATCTGCATGCCGTGAAACGGTTCTGCGGCCGCTGCATATGGCTGGACCGGGGCGCACTGGTCATGGACGGAGAGACGGATCTGGTGGCAGACCGGTATGCCGATTTCCTGAAGGGACCCGCTGTGCTGACGGCAGGTGAAGCAGGACAGCCGGGCGGGGAAGACCGGACCGGGGAGGTGGATGACCTGGCGGCACTGGAAAGGCTGGCTGCGGAAACGGCAGGCGGAATCGAAACGGCAGGAATCCTCCGGGTGAGGCTGCTGGGAGAAGACCGCAGGGAGATCACCGAAGTTGCGCACGGCCAGCAGCTGACGGTATCCGTTGATTATGTTGTCAGAGACGAGACACTGGCCGGACCGGTACTGGGTGTGGCCGTCCATTCGTGCAGCCACACGTATATCTGCGGCCTGAACACCCTGCTCGACGGCAGAAGCATTCCCTGGCAGCGCGGCCTGAATCATTTTGAACTGGTGTACGACAGCTTCAGCCTGGCCGGAGGAAGCTACTATCTGGACGTGGCCCTTGAGGACAGCACAGCCACCGTCAATCTGGATTACCGTGCCGGAGCGGTCAGTTTTTTCGTGAAAATGGGATATATCGGGGAAGGCGTCGTCATACTGAAGCACAGGTGGAGAAGAGGGCCGGAGAGCACCGCTGCTGTCTGCGGCGGGCCGGCGTCTCTGTTTCCGGGTATGGGAGGTACAGGGCATGCACAGGCAGAATAGGGCGCTGCAGTCCGCCGTCCGGCATCTCAGCGTTCTGCGGCGGTACCGGCGCCTGATAATGGAACTGGCAGTCACGGATCTGAGGGCACGATACGCGTCTTCTTTTCTGGGGCTGTTCTGGGCCTGCGTCCAGCCGGTTGTCACTGTCTCGATTTACGCGCTGGTATTCGGGGCCGGGTTCCGGATGCAGCCGCAGGGCGGGTGTCCCTATGTGCCATGGCTTGTGGCCGGGATGATTCCCTGGATCTGTTTTCAGGATACCGTGCTGATGTGTACTGCCTGCCTGAAGGAATACAGCTATCTGGTAAAAAAAGTTGCCTTTGACGCAAAGCTGCTGCCGCTCACAAAGGCCGTCACGGTCCTGCTCGTCCATCTGGTGTTTCTCTCGCTGTGCATTCTGACGCACCGGCTGTACCGCGTTCCGGCCTCCCTGTACTATCTGCAGCTGCCCTATTATCTTTTCTGCACCGTGTTTCTGGCGCTCGGCTGCGGGTATCTGGCCGGCGCGCTGAGCGCTTTCCTCCCGGATCTGCAGCAGATCGTCGGGATACTGCTGCAGTTCGGGATATGGATAACGCCGGTCATGTGGGAGGAATCCCTGTTCGGCCCTGCGGTCGGAATGTATGTAAAAGTCAACCCCGTGTACTATGTTGTGGCCGGCTATCGGGAGTCTATGCAGGGCGGCCCCGGGTTCTGGGAAAAACCGTTTCTGACAGCGTGGTTCTGGCTGGCGGCATGTTCCGTGTTCGTTGCCGGCATACACATATTCCGGAAACTGGAGAGGCATTTTGCGGATGTTCTGTAGAAGGAGGGAAGAATGCAGAGAGCACAGACGGAAGAGAAGGAATGCCTGCGGGATGCGCTTGATAACCTTGGCATCACATGTGTACAGCTGAAGGCGGAAAAGAGAGCACTGGAAGAAAAACTGTGCGGCTGTGAGAAAAAACTAAAACAGATGGAGACGCTTCTGGAGGAAAAAGAAAAGCTGATCATCGCGCTGCAGCGCGAACGGGTTACATGACATGAGAAGACTCGGACTGTTTGTGTTCTATGACCCGGATGGGATCGTAGACCGCTGTGCGGACTACCTTCTGGAGAAAATGACCGGGTATCTGGACGGCCTGTACATCGTGTGCAACGGCAGGCTGCGGGAGCCTGAAAAGCTTCTGCGCCATACAGAGCGGCTGTATGTGCGGCCAAATACGGGATTCGATGCCGCTGCCTGGCAGTACCTGCTGCGCGAGGTAATTCCCCGGAGGGAACTGGCGGAATATGATGAGCTGATCCTGTGGAATGATACTTTCTACGGACCGGTGTATCCGCTGGAAGAACTCTTCGGAAAAATGGAGCGGACAGACTGTGATTTCTGGGGCATCAGCGCGCACGCGAAGAGCACGGATCCCATGGGAACCTGTCCCCTCGGATACTGGCCGGCGCATATTCAGACCTATTTCTGGGCTGTGCGCAGCCGCATGTTTCTGAGTCCGTCCTTTGCGGAATACTGGGATTCCCTGCCGCTCTGCGCTTCCTTTGAAGAAGCGGTGGGCCGTTTTGAGGCGGTTTTTACGAGGCATTTCTCTGATCTGGGGTTCCGGTGGGCTGTTTTCGCGGGTATGGAGGAGACAGACGCGAGGGAGCCGGCAAAGCTGCCGCACTATATTTTTGATTCATATGAGATGCTTGTCCGGTGCCGGTCTCCGTTTTATAAAAAGAAAAACTTCACAAACAGGCGGGCAGGCAGCCTGGCCTGGAACAGCGCCTCTTTCACGCGCAGGTCGCTGCAGTATATCGCATCCTGTACGGACTATGACGAGACGATGATCTATGACAATATCCTCCGGCTGTATGACAGCAGTCTTCTGACAGCAGTCTGCGGGCTGTATGCGGTGATTCCGGCCGGGCAGAATGAGCCCCTGCCGGGCTCCGGAGAGGCACCGGCACAGACAGCGGCCGTCTTTGCCTACCTGCGTGATCCGGACTTTTTTTTATTGTTTGCCGGATACCTGAAGAAGCTGCCGCCCGAGACGGATCTGTATGTGGGGACTGATTCACGCGCAAAGGCAGCAGCCATCAGGGCGGCCCTCAGGGACTGCCGCGCGGAACCGGAGGTGCGCTGTCTCAACCCCGCCGGAAGCGGACTGGGGGCGCTCCTGATCGGTTTCCGCGACGCGGTCAGCCGGTATGATCTGTTCGCATTTGTCCATGATGAACTGCGGAATCCGCAGGAATACTATACAGGAATGCTGACTGCCGTGTCAGATATGTGGGAGGCGGTGCTCGGCGGAGAAGACCATGTGCGGGGCGTGCTCCGTCTGTTCGGGGAGGACCCGTATCTCGGCCTGCTGGTGCCTCCGCTGCCCGTACACGGATCATACTATCATCTGCTGCACCACCCGTGGGGACTCAGCTTTCAGAGAGCGCAGGCATTGCTGAAGGAACTGGGCATACGGCGCAGGGCGGATCCGGATGTGCCTCCCGTGTCCTTCGGCAACATATTCTGGTGCCGGAGAGAGGCGCTCCGGCAGCTGCTGGATGCCCGGTGGGAGTACCGGATGTTTTCCGGCGCATCCTTTTCTGTGCTGGAAGACAGCACAGAGCACGCGGCCGCGAAGATACTGCCGCATATTGCACAGGAAAACGGGTTTTTTACCCGGATCCTCTCCGGACCGGAGAAGGCAGGGGACGGATTCCTGAACTGCATTGCGCTTCTGAGAGAACTGACAGGACGCCTGCAGCGGCGTTTTCCCGGGGATTACGGGGTGACGCCGGGCCAGTTTCTTGACCGGATTGCGCCGGAGAGGGGGGACGATGTTCTGCAGATATCCTGTCTGACCGGGGAAGAAGTCGGGTTTGCCGGCCTTGACAGGAAAAATCTGGAGATCCGCGGCATATGCAGAAAGCCGGGGGAGGATTCCGTCATGCTGACATGCATGCTGCGGGACAGACCGGATGGGGAGATCCGTGTTTTTGTGCGGGATCCCTATGACCGGGTATTTGTATCAGGGCCGGTCCTGCTTCCGGCGGACAGCAGCCGGCAGGACCGCGGACCGGTAAGGATCTGTCTTCCGTACAGGCTTTTCCGGTTTGAAGAAATGCCCTGCCGGATCGGCATTCTCTGCCGGCAGGAGGCCTGGTTCGCACAGCGGCGCGTCCGGCCCGAAAAATTCAGTCCGGATCCGCACCCGGAGACCGTTGACCGCAGAACAGCGGCAGGAATCCGGATAAGAGGCGGGGATACGGACAGGAAGGCCGACGGAAACCGCTGTGCCGTGCGGATTGAGACTTTCGGGCGCCGGGAGGACTGCCTGATCGTAGAGGGGTATGCCTACGTCAGAGACCGGTATCATTTTGACTATGAGCCGGAGCTGCTCCTCTGTGCCGACGGGGGTGATGCCTGCAGCTTCAGGACGCACAGAGTGGAGAGGCTGGATCTGGCTGCCGCGGAACCCGGATACCCGTATCTCCGCAGGGCGGGATTCTGCAGCAGGCCATTTACAGAGGATCTTGAAAGAGGACACGCCTATACTGTCATGATCCGCCTCTGTCATGTGCATGAGGCGGAGCGGTCATTGCTTATCCGGACAGAGTGCAGGTTTTATTATTAGCAAAGGAGAGGTATGGGAGAGAACAGGAGCGGCCGTGTGCCGGCGGACCGGGAGATTGTACGGAATTCAGCCTTTTTTGATCCGGTGTGGTACGCGTCCCGTTACCGCACAGGCAGCCGGGACGCGGCGGAACAGTATCTGAACAGGGGCTGGCTGGCAGGAAATGATCCCTCGCTTGCGTTTTCTACGGAAAAATATCTGGCGGCCAATCCGGATGTGCGGGAGAAGGGGATGAATCCGCTTCTTCATTATGAGAAGTACGGGGAACAGGAGGGGCGTCCCGTGTACCCTTCCGCACTGGCGGATCTGTGGATTTTCGGAGAAAAAGCCAGGTGCTCGAAAGCTGCTTTTTCCCCGGAATCCGGATGGAACAGACGGGAAACGCCGGAGGCCGCCGCGGACAGACTGGCCTCGTATGATGTCGTCTCCTTTGATATCTTTGACACCCTGCTTCTGCGCGGCGTGCGGGTTCCTGAGGACCTGTTCCGCGTGATCGGATGCGAGACGGAGAGGCCTGACTTTGCGCAGATGAGAGCGGAAGCGGAGCAGACATGTTACCGTATCCGCGGCGCCGGGACAGCAATACAGGATATTTATGCGCTCATGGCCCGGTATACGGATCTGGACGCGGAAGAAGGCATCCGCACGGAGTTCGCGTTTGAGAGGCGGTTCTGCCATGCCAATCCGTATATGAAGGATGTATATGACAGGCTCCGCGCGCGGGGAAAGCGGATTATACTCGTGTCTGACATGTACTGGCCGGAGACGTATCTGGCAGAGCTGCTGCGCGGATGCGGTTATGAAGGCTGGGAGGCGCTGTTCGTCTCCTGTGATGCCGGGTGCGCAAAAGGAGAATCCCTTCTCCAGAGAGCAGTGAGAAAACAGATCGGATACCGGCAGCGCGTGATACATGTCGGTGATTCCGCCGCATCAGATGAAGAGGCCTCTGTCCGCGCCGGCTGGGACAGTCTGCTGTACCAGAGCTGCCGGGAACACAGCGCCGTTTTCTATGAGGATGTGCCGGACAGCATTCCGCTCAGCGTCGCGGAGGCAATCTGGAGGAATACCCTTCACAATGGCCTGAAGACCTATACAAGGGGATACGAGCACGGTTTTCTATACGGCGGCATGATGGTCCTGGGCTTCTGCGGATGGATACAGAGATACTGTGAAGAAAACGAAATGGACAGGATCCTGTTTCTGGCCCGCGATATGGAGATTTTTTACAGGGTCTATGAAAAGCATTTTGGAAAGATTCCCGCTTCCTATGTCGCGGTATCCAGAAATGCCGTGCTGGAACTGAACGCGGACAGAGAACCCCAGAGCCGGTTCCGGCATCACATGCATCCGCTGATGCAGTCCGGGGATATAGCGGTCGGAGAAGCCCTCAGGCGGGGCGGGATGGAGTTTCTGGCTCTGCATCTGGAGGAGGAAGGGCTTGCCGCAGATGACTTGCTGGATGAGGAAACCTGCGCCCGCCTGAACGCCCTCTTTCTGCGTCACCGGGAAGAAGAAGCGGAAAGACTGGCAGAAGCCGTCCGCGCCGCCGGACAGTATTTCCGAGAGGAGCTGAACGGCAGCAGAAGGGTGTGCCTGGCAGAGCTGGGATGGTCAGGGACAGTTCCTCTGGCGCTGAAAACCTTCCTCGAGCGCATGGATTTCGGACTGCAGAAAACAGATATCCTGATGCTGGGCGCGTCCGGAGGAAGCAGGGCGGCAGATCTGCTGACGGCGGGCAGTATGAAGGCGTACCTGTTTTCCGCAAACAAAAACAGAGATCTGCTGATCAATGACCTGACACAGGAGGGCATTGCCGCCCTGATGTGTATGGAAGCCATGTTCACTGCAGAAGAAGGGACGCTGCTCAGGTATGAGACCGGGGACGACGGACAGACCGTGCTGGCAAGGGCAGAGCCTTCAGCTGACGCGGATACCCTGCGGGAGATTCACAAGGGGATCCTTGACTTTGCAGATCTGTACATGGCGCAGATGAAAGGACTGAAAAAAACCTATGTCATATCCGGCAGGGATGCCTTCCGGAATTACAGCCATGTCTGCGGGGATTACCCCTATCTGTGCACGGTTTTCGGCAGGTTCCGGGAACAGAAAAGCGGCGCCCCTTCCGCCGCCGGCGAAAAGGAAAGCTTTGTGAGCCTGTACAGAATTCTGCGGGAGAGGGGACTCCTGGATTCTGCTGAAGTGAAGAGAGGCCTTCCCTTCCGGGAAGACCCGGAGTTTCGGATCGGGGAGCTGGAGGATGCGCTGGAGGAGGCAGAGTATCATGCCCGCGCGCAGAAAAAGGCGCTGTGCAAGGTCTCAGAAGAACTCCGGGTGAAGATCCGGGCACTGTCGGAGACAGAAGATATGCTCGACAGACTCCGGAGAGAAAAAACGGGGGCGGAGGCCGTGATCGAGAACTACAGCAGAAGAGCTTCGGAAGCGGCTGTAACGATTGACAGGCAGCGGCAGGAGCTGGCCGGGGCAAAAGCCGTGATTGACAGGCAGACTATTGAACTGCGGCAGGCAAAAGCCGTGATTGACGCAAAAGAGGCTGAGCTCCGTGCGGCGCGGGCGGAGAGAGGTCTGTGACAGGGCGCGGGCGCATCATAGAAGGACGGAAGCGGGATGGGTATTGTTTATAATATAGAGAGTCCGCCGGAACAGACTGTTCCGGATTACGGAATTGTCCGGACAGAGGGCTGGCTGTTTTCTCCCGAAGGACACCGCACAGAAGTGAGGATCCGGTTTGGGGGCAGGGCAATCGTGCCGAAGCAGAATCTGCCGCGCCCGGATGTCCGCGATGCCTACCCGGAAGAAGTAAAAGAATACGCGTATCTTTCCGGATTTGCGCACAGTATTGCCCTCACTGAAGAAGAAAAGAATACGCAGCTGGAACTGGAAATCTATGTCACGGACGCACAGGAGGGGACGGAGACCCTCCTGAGACGCTGCCTGGTTCATCCACGCGGATATACAGCGGCGCCGGATTCGCGGGATATGCCGGTACACGGTCCTGCCCGCCGCGCAGCCAATGTCTGCGCGCTCGCCGTTTCCTGTCTGAAAAGAAACGGCTTCCCGAAAACACCCGCTCTCTGGCGCAGGGGCATCCGGAAAGCCCTGGAGATAGTTCTGCGCGGAGAAATCGGGCCGGCAGCGCGGGGAGAGATGCCGGAACGGCTGCCGGACGCGTACGGCATCTGGCGCCTGAAGAACGAGCCCGATGAAAAACAGCTGGAAGAGAAGCGCGCAGACGCGGAGCGGATGGAGCGCCGGCCCTTATTTTCCGTCATTATGCCGGTTTACAATCCGGAGCCGCGGTACCTGCGGGAGGCCGTAGAGTCCGTCAGGCAGCAGGTGTACACAAACTGGGAGCTCTCCATCGCGGATGACTGTTCGACAGTCCCGGTGATCAGGGATATCCTGGAGGAATACGCCTCTGCCGATGCCCGCGTCAGAGTGTGCCGGACAGAAAAAAACGCCCATATCTCCGCTGCATCCAATCTGGCTGTGCGGAACAGCACAGGCGATTATCTGGTCATGCTGGATCATGATGACCTGCTTGTCCCGGACACACTGTATGAGCTGGCAAAGGCGATTCTGGCCCGTCCGGACACGGACATTCTGTATTCCGATGACGACAAGGCAGACCCTGCAGGAAATCTGTACGATCCGCAGTTTAAGCCGGACTGGTCACCGGAGCTTCTGCTTTCCTATATGTATTTCAGCCATGTGTTTGTGATCCGCCGCATACTTTTTGACCGGGCGGGGGGTTTTCGGGCGGGGTATGAAGGCTCTCAGGATTATGACCTGGCACTGCGGGCCTCGGAGCTGACAGACCGGATTGTTCATATTCCGAAGATCCTGTATCACTGGAGGGCATCTGCCGCTTCCACGGCCAGCTGTGCGTCCGCCAAGCCTTACAGCATAGAGGCCGGCCTGCATGCTGTAGAGGATGCCCTGAGGAGAAGGGGTATTCCCGCGGAAGTTTTTCAGCCGGAATTTGCCCGCAGGGGAAATCTGGGGATATATGCGCTGCGCCATGCAGGCGCCTGTCCGGCTGTCAGCATTATTATCCCTTCCAGAAACCGGGGAGAACTCCTGCGCAGATGTATTGAGAGCATTGAGGAAAAAACGCGCTGGCCGGACTATGAGATTCTTGTCACAGACGACGGCAGTGACGAGCCGGAAACCGTGCGGTACCTGAAAAGTCTCCGCCATACCGTGCTATACAGTCCGGCAGAGCCGGACCCGGACGGCGGGACATCCGGCGGATTCAACTATTCCAGGCTTGTCAACCGCGGCGTCCGTCACGCCCGGGGAGAATACATCATTCTCCTGAACAACGATACAGAGGTGATTGAACCGGACTGGATCGGCTATCTGTTTGCGTATATGCAGATAGAGGGGGTCGGCGCCGTCGGGGCAAAGCTGGTCTACGGCGATCACCGCGTGCAGCATGCCGGCGTCATTCTCCGTATGGGAAACGGCATTGCGGGGCACGCCTTCAAACTGCTTCCGGAAGACAGCGGCGGATACCTCAGCTATGCGAATACCGCACGGAATTACTCTGCCGTTACCGCAGCCTGCCTGATGACGGACCGGCTTACCTATCAGGCGGCGGGAGGGTTTGACGAACAGGCATTTGCCGGTTCATACAATGACGCTGACTTCTGCCTGAAAGTCGGCCGCCTGGGAAAGAGAATCGTGTACAGTCCACACGCGCTTCTGTACCATCACGAGGGGGCGACCAGAGGAACCGAGCAGAACGGCTGCTTCACGGACCCGGCAGAAGAATACCGGTTCTTCAGAAAATGGATCGGCAGCGGGGCCTGTCAGGATCCCTTCTATAACCGGAACCTCTCGTATGACACAGAGGACTTCCGCATCCGGTGCGAGGACTGTTCGGAAGATGCCCCGCGGCCGCTGAAGGTAATGCTCCTGACGCACAACCTGAATTGTGAGGGGGCTCCCCTGGTGCAGTATGAAGCAGCCGCAGCCCTTCCCGGGGAGCGGTATGCATTTACCGTATTGTCCATGGAGGACGGTCTGCTGCGGGAATGTTATGAGAGGCGGGGCATTCCTGTCTTTGTGGAGAAAATCAGCCATCTGCGGGAGACGTGCGGTTTTTCCGGTTTCCGGGAAAAGCTGGAGCGCCTCCTGACTGCCCCGGTGTGGCAGGGTACGGATCTGGTCTACGCGAATACCCTGGACTGTTTCTTCGGGACGGCAGCCGGGGAGATCCTGCACTGTCCGGTGATCCTGGGGATACATGAGAGCGTCGATTACCGCGCCTATTTCGGAAAATTCGGGGAGGACTACGTGCAGGCGTTTGCGGACAGCATGAGAAAAGCGGCGCGTGTCCTTTTTGTCTCAGAGGCCACGGCAGCGCTTTACAGGGATCTCTGCGCGTACAACTTCACTGTGATCCGCAACGGTGTGGACGCGGATCTCGCGGCGGCATATATCCGGGGCACAGACAGGGCAGAGCTGCGCCGGAAACTGTCACTGCCGGAGGATGCTTTTGCCGCGGCTGTGGTCGGAACGGTGTGTGAGAGAAAAGGGCAGCTTCTCTTTGCAAAGGCGGCCGGCCTGGTGCGCGCTGCCATGCCGGAGCGCAAAGCTGTCTTCCTGATTATCGGCGCCCGGGAATCCCCATATCTGGAGATGATCAGGGAGTATATCGGGGAGAGCGGTATGGAGGACTGTGTCAGGATTGTCCCCTATATGCCGCATGAAGAAGTATATGCGTACTACCTCGCCTGCGACGCTTTTGTCTGCAGTTCCTTTGAGGAATCCTCCCCGCTTGTCATTCTGGAGGCTGCGGCGTTCGGGCTGCCGGCAGTGTCAACCAATGTATACGGCATTCCGGAGATTCTGCGGAACGGGCAGGATGCCATCCTGGTTCCGCCCGGCAGCGAGCAGGCGCTGGCTGAGGGGATCCTGCAGGTCATGGCTGATCCGGATACTGCCCGCCGGATGGCGGAGAGCGCACGCTGCCGGGTCGGCACCTTTTTCCGGAAAGAGGAGATGATCCGGCAGTATGACAGCCTGCTGCAGAGCGCGGCGCGGGAAGGAGGCAACCGGTACTGGGAGAAATATGGCTGCTGAGCCGGGAAAGTGCACAAAGCTTCCCGAAATGATGGTTAAATTTTGGTTATGTATTTGTAAAAAACGCGGTCTTCTGTCATTGACAAATTCCTGACAAATGGGTACAATGTTCACTGGCATATTGAAAAGCGTCATAGAAACAGACATTTTTGTGCAGATAACCATCAGAAGGGAGAAGTCACTGTTATGAAAGGTAATGTTATTGTCGGTCAGTCCGGCGGCCCCACAGCCGTCATCAATTCCAGCCTTGCCGGTGTGTACAAGACAGCCATGGAGCGCGGATACACAAAGGTATACGGCATGCGTTACGGAATCCAGGGTTTCATGGAGGAGCAGTATATTGACATGTCCGAGCACATCAAGAATGAGCTGGACCTTGAGCTGCTGAAGAGAACACCCTCTGCCTTCCTGGGTACCTGCCGTTACAAACTGCCCGAGATTCATGAGGGCAAGGAAGTATACGAGCGCATTTTCGAGCTGCTGGACAAGCTGGATATCGCGGTGTTCATCTACATCGGAGGCAATGACTCCATGGATACGATCCGCAAACTGTCCGACTATGCGCTGCTGACAGGCGCCAGACAGAAATTTGTCGGCTGCCCGAAGACGATTGACAATGACCTGGCCATTACCGATCACACACCCGGCTTCGGAAGCGCCGCGAAGTACATCGCGACCTCCACAAAAGAGCTGATCTGCGATGCCATGGGCTTTTCCTATAAGAAGAAAAATGTCGTTATTATTGAGATCATGGGCCGGAACGCCGGCTGGCTGACCGGTGCCGCCGCCCTGGCAAAGGGCGAAGACTGTGCCGGACCGGACCTCATCTACCTGCCGGAGATTCCGTTTGATGTCGATACCTTTGTCGGCAAGGTACGCGGACTTCTGGACAAGCAGGATGTCGTGGTCGTAGCGCTTTCTGAAGGCATTCACACTGCTGAGGGCAAGTATATCTGCGAGTTCACGGCCGGCTCCGAGTCCAAGGACGCTTTCGGCCACATCCAGATGACCGGTACCGCAGCTTATCTGGCACAGGTGATCAATCAGGAGCTGGGCTGCAAGACCCGTGCCGTCGAGCTGTCCACCCTGCAGCGTGCTGCGGCGCATATGGCCAGCCGTGTTGATGTTGATGAGGCCTTTGCCGTAGGCGGCGCTACCGTCAAGGCGGCTGATGAAGGCGACAGCGGCGTGATGGTCGTTATCGAGCGCGTATCTGATGATCCGTATCAGAGCACAACAGGTGTCTATGATGTGCACCGCATCGCAAACGCTGAGAAGGTGGTTCCGAAGGAATGGATCAATGCAGAGGGCGACAATGTCACCGAGGAGTTCCTGGACTATGTGCGTCCGCTGATTCAGGGTCATTACAACCCGATGATGGTTGCCGGCCTGCCGAGACATCTGCCGATGACCGTGAAGAACTACGAGTGGAGCAAATAAGAACTGCCTGCATCAGGACAGGACATCTGGGGACAGCCGCTGCGGCTGTCTCCCTTTTTTACACGATAAGGCAGGAAAATAACCGCCGTGCCTATGCGAGCGGGCATTTGAGGGCCAACGTACATCGAGGCGTCTTCAGCCTGCCCGTCATTTGCATGCGGGCAGTGCACAATACAGTTGACAGAAGCGGGGCATAGAAGTAGAATACGCGGAAAGACATGATCAGGCCAGGCACCTGTGCTGCAATTGAAAAAGGCAGGATTGCACGGCTTGTCGGTTTCGGTGGAACAATTTAAACGCTCGTACTTATCTGAGATTAATAAATAATAAGGAAAAGGGGTCCGCAGAAGCTATGGCTAGAAAACGGCAGAGCAGAGACCGCCGGTATGAAGACGACCGTCGGTACAGACGAAATGACCGGTACGACGAATATGAAGACGACCGGTATTACGACGAATACGCAGATGACCGGTACTATGACGAGTATGAAGACGACCGGCACTATGACAGCTATGACGATGCCCCGTACTATGATGACTATGAAGACGACCGCTATGACAGGGCCCGCTACAGAGAGGCCCGCTACGAAGAGGACATGAGGCGCGACAGTCGGTATGAGCGGGACCGGGCGTATTATGAGGATGACACGCCTGCTGATTATATCGGACCCGCGAAACGCGTAGACAAGGGCAGATCCGCCTCTCCGGAGAGGAAGCGCCGCAGGGGCAATCCGTTCCGGAACTGTCTGATTGTGGTGTTTCTTCTGCTGGCGATCCTGTTCGGCGGCGCCTACGCGCTGGTGAAACTCGGCCTGAACGGCATGAGCCGTCTGAGCCCCGTGTCCGGGACGACGGAGACGGGGGCGGAAACGACGGGATCCGGCGGCACGGCGGTGTCCGGAGATCCGAAGGTGACCAATATCCTGCTCGTCGGACAGGATGCCAGGACAGGCGAGGAGCAGACCCGGACGGATACCATGATTCTGTGCAGCATCAACACGCGCTCCAACCGGATCACCATGGTTTCCCTGATGCGGGATATGTATGTGCCGATTCCCGGCTACGGATCTGACAGGCTGAATGCGGCTCATGTGTACGGAGGGCTGGAACTGCTCGACCAGACGATACAGGAAGACTTTAATGTTGCCATAGACGGCAACGCGCTGGTAGACCTGGATGGTTTTCTGGCAGCGATGACATCAGTGGGCGACCTGGAGATCGAGCTGACGCAGGAGGAAGCGGATTATCTGAATTACAACCGTGTGATCGGCTTTGCGGATGACCAGACGGATGAGGTGTGGAACCTGACGGCAGGGGTCAATACGATGACGCCGAACCAGGTCCTGGCATACTGCAGAATGCGTGAGGTCGGCAATTCAGACTGGGACCGCACGGAGAGGCAGCGCAAGGTGCTGATGCTGGCTTTCGACAAGCTGAAGCACAGCGATCCTCTGACGCAGATGCGGGTCCTGCAGGATGCGGCACCCTCCATTGCCACGGACCTGAGCGAGGGAACCTTCCTGAAGACGATCCTTACGGGCATGCTCAGCGGCGGGAATGACATACAGACATACCTGCTCCCCGCCGAGGGAACGTATTCCTCTGAATCCATAGACGGGATGGCTGTGCTGGTCCCGGATCTGGAGGCGAATGCAGCTCTGCTGCACCAGTACCTGTATGAGTGAGGCATAAAAACAGAAAAAAGAAAAAGCCGGCGGGCAATATGGAATGCCCGC